>JAJEBS010000100.1 GCA_022822425.1 Gemmatimonadota bacterium
CGCCAGCATGAAGGCCGCCAGCGCTCCGCCGGGGAGCGCCCCCATGAGAAGGATGATGTTGAGTCCCGCTTCGACGACGACGCCGCCAACGAAGACGGAGGCCAGGGGAAGCCACCGTTGCCACGAGGGAGCGTCCGGCTCATCGTCCCCCGGGTGCGGCTCCGGGACAGGCCGGTCGTCCTTCCGAGGGGACAGAGGGCGTTCCCGATCGAGACGGTCCATCACTCTGCGAAACACGTTCTCCGCCTGTTCCTCCGTTGAAGGACGAGGATCAGGATTCGGTGGCGGCGGGTCCGGGGAGGGCTCATCGAGCGGCTGGTCGTACTTCCGGCAGAGCTCCAGATGCCTCAGCTCCTCCTCTGCCCGATAGACCATCTCGCTGGGTCCGCTCAACTGGCTCGAGCCAGCCGGCCCGAGCGGATCACTCAGCTTGCTGCGAAGGCTGTCCACTGTCAGGTTGAGGTATTCCTGGAGTTCGAGGCTCACGCCGGCCAGAAGGCTCCGGTGGGCCGATCTCCACTCGCCGTTGCTCTCCTCGCCGGCTCTTCGGCCCCGGGCCTCCAGGCGAGCTGGGTCGAGCGGTCCCCTTCCCCGCATCAGGAGCCGCTGCTGGATGAGGTCGCTCGCCTCCTGCTTCGTCCGGACACCGGATGGATCTCCGCCGAGAGTCTTGATGTACCGGCGCTGCTTCTCGGTGGGCGCCTGGCGCATCGTCCGACGAGACCGGGACTGTTGCGGGGGCGACTCGGATTCCGGGTCCGTCGCTGACGGTTGCTCGCTGGTCGAGGCGGCGGACCCCACGGGCGACGCTGTGGCGGGTGCGCCGTCCGCCTGCGCGTCCACGCCCACGCTGTCAACGGCCAGGTCATCCGTTGCTGCGCCGTTCCCGCGGATCCTCTCGGCGCCATTCGTCATGGCCTCTTTCGCTCCCTCGAACATCTGGAAAACCTCCTGCTCCGTGTCATGGCGACCCCACCCGTCTCCAGTGGGGATCTCGGGGCTGACGCGCCATGACGCCGTGTCCAGCCCCGCGGTCACCGCGCGCCTCAGGTCGCGGGAGCGCGCCTCAGTCGGCGGGAACCGGCGGAGCATGATGTCACAGTCTTCCCGCTCCAAGCGCTTGTGCTTCCTGCGGGAGGCCGATCCCACGCCGGGTGCGGGCAGCGATCGCGGGAGAGGCATCGGCGGGGCCCTGGTGGGCGAGCCGGTTGGACCGGAACGGCGTGCGAAGAGCTTCGTGCGCTCGGCGCGGATCAGCCCGCCGACATGGCTCCCGGAGTCAGGTACGGGTTCAGGACCAGACTTCGCCGAGGACTCGGAGCGCGTTGCCTCCCATGACCTTCCCGATGTCCTCGTCCGAGTAGTCGTGGCGGACCAGCCAGCGGAGGATGTTCTTCGAGCCCTCGACCGGGTTCTCGATCCCGGCCACGTAGGGCACCCGCTCGAACGGCGGCGCGCCGGAACCGACGCTCGCCTTCTTGATCGAGAGCGCCGCGGCATACACCTGGTGGAGACCGCAGTGGTCGCCGAACACGGTGTCGGGCCCGAAGCCGACGTGATCCACGCCCACGAGATCCTTCACGTACTCGAAGTGCTCCATGAACGACTCCAGGTCGTGGAGAGAGTGGTTCGCGGTGAGCGTGGTGTGGGGCGCCGCCTCGATCCCGATGATCCCGCCCTTGTCGGCGCAGGCTCGCAGCACATCGTCGGGGGCCATGCGGCGCGTGTTCCACAGCGCCCGGGCGCCGATGTGGGTGATGGAGACCGGCTTTGCGCTCGCTTCGATCACGTCGAGGGTCGTCCGGTCGCCGCAGTGGGCGGTGTCGATCAGCATGCCCACCTTGTTCATGCGTTCGACCGCCTGCCGGCCGAAGGTGGTCAGGCCGCCGTCGTTCGGCTCCTTCAGCCCGCTGCCGAGGGCGTTCGACTCGCTGTAGGTGATCCCCATCTCGCGGACGCCGAAGCCGTAGAGCACCTCGATCCGGTCCAGCTCGTTCTCGATCGGCGCCGCCCCTTCGATGGCGGCCACCCACGCGATCCTGCCGGTGGCGTGGGCGTGGAGGATGTCCTGGACCGTGCGGCAGGGGACGAGGAAGTCCTGGTGCGCGAGGTCGGCGAGCCGCATCCCGAGGTCGTGGAGAACCTCGTTCCACTTCCAGCCGCTGCGGGACTCGATCCGGCAGATGCCGTCCAGCAGGTTGTCGAAGACGCAGTCCCAGTCGGAGCGGGCGAGGGCCTCGAAGGGCGTGAAAACCCGCCCGTCGCGCACATAGGCCGGGGTCTGGTGGATGTCGCTCGGGAAGCTGCCGAGGTGCTCGTGGAGCGAGACGAGAATCAGCTCCGCCGCCAGACGCCCGGCGCGGGCTTCCTGGTCGGGGGAGAGTGGCACCGGGTGCTCCGGGAACAGGGTCTCGTCCCACGCCAGTTCCCGCGGGGCGTAATCCTCGCCGGGGGTCAGATAGCCGAACGAGCGATATCCGTTCGGGCCTCGCTTGCCTCGTCCCATGGTCGGCCGCCGATGCTAGCAGCGGCTCGGAACCGTCAGGCTGTATGCCGCGGGGACCATGGGTCTGTCGCTGTGCGCAATTCCACTGCATCCGCTGACCAGCCGGCCGGCGCTCCGCGACCAGAGTCTCGCCCCGTCGAATCGGCGCTCCAGCGCAGGCGGCGGCTGCTCGACGCCGTCTTCTCGGACTTCGACCAGCGTGGCATCGGACTCCGCATGGCGGACAACCAGCCCCGCGAAGCGTTGTACGACCGTTCGAGCAGCGATTCCCGGGCGCATCCGGTTCGCTCCAGCCGCAGCAGCGGCTGATCGCTGCGGCGCGGTCTCCGACCCGTCAGGATCCATCGGCCACACCACGCCGCATCACGGAACGCGGTGGCTCACTGGCATCCGCAGCCTTGCCCTCCCCGCCGAACACCCGGACGAACCAGGCGACGAAGCGTTCGGCGGCGGAGCTCGCGCCGTCGAAGAATCGCGCCTTGATGGCCAAGCCGTAGGGAAGGCCCGGGTTCTTCTGCCACGCCAACCAGGTGTGAAGAACCGCCTTCGGCTCTTTCGCGTCGCCAAAAGGCGCTCCCAGCTCTCGGGCCGTGCGAGTCGAGTCCTCCGCATGACAAATCAGGAGATCATCGGCTTCGATGGGGGATTATATCGCTGAGTATCCACGGGGAGTCTGGGTTCTCCATCTACGGCCTTGCGCCTTCAAGGGTTTAGCTCCCCCGCTCACGGCGATTTGTCCCGGGTGGGGCGAGTCCCTGCTAACCTGTGTTTATGGCTGGACAGGCACCGGGCAGGCACTATCGCTCGGGCGATTCTGACCACGCCGCCGAAGAAGCGGCGCGAGTGGGAGTATCTGAGGAAGAGAGACACCAAGTGACCCTGGAACGGACGCTCAGCGATACAATCCCTGTATAACCCAGGAGGCAATGAACATGGCTGGACGACTCATCGAGAGGATCGACGCGTGGATTACTCAAGCGAAGACCAGAAGACATACGATTGATCTTCAAGAGGCATCTGCCGACATTCTGAACGGCAATAGGCCCGTTCTTGACACGGACAGGAATTGGAGCATGGAGCTGTATGAGTCGCAGCCTACGGCAGCGTTGGAATCAGCCTCGATTGCTTTCGTGGCCAACATCGTGGAGAACTGCGCGTTCGGGACCATCGGAACCTATGTCGGCGGCAATCACGATTTGATGGAGCTGTCGGATGAAGGTAGAGACCGGCAGAGTCACACGGGCATTGTGTATAGAGGCGCTACCTCACATGAGTTGAAGTCGAGGTCAGAAAAGAGACTCAGGAGGATATTCAAGGCTGCTGCGGGTCTTGGATTCGGGAAGGTCACACAGGATGGAGGATTTCAGAGTGGCTCTGATCCCAACGGCCTGTTCGTCTTTGATCCGATTCCAAAGGTAAAGTGGCGATTCAAGAGTTCCCCTCCACCCAAGCCTAGACATGAGGCGATACGGGAGTTCACCTTCAAATGGGGGTATCGTTTTGACCAGGAGCAAGTCATCGTCAATGATGTTGCGGACAAGCACAGGCGCATCTATTCATATGAGTGGGGATTTGATGACGACGGAACGAGACTACTCCCAGAGCAGTCTCCTGTTATAGATCAAACGCATACATGGCAGGGGGTGGAGAGGTTCACCAAAGGTCACAGTGGATGGACTAGAACCAAACGACAATTCCAGAAGGACGCTGGTTGGAGGCTCCTGTGGGGGTTTCTGACGAACAAGTACGTCTTCAAGAATTACATAAGTAGCAAATCTACCCATGCTGCTGGTCTAGGGGACTCAAAGCGAGGTTGGAAGGTTCACAATCTCCAAGAACGGACTGGTCGCACGGGCTGGCGAATCAGGTCCATGGGGGACTTGGAGGCTCTGATTACTGGCGTGGCAGGACCAACGACCTATGGCGTAACGTTCCCCCTCGCCGTTCAACTGGCGGAGGATACGAACTGGCCTGTAGTGGTTGAACCGAGAGACGGACTTCCCTTGCCTGAGCACTGTCAGAACAGTTGGGATGATCCATTTCTGGGATGGAATATCCTGGGGGAACGCATTGGACACGGCACCTACATCATCGAGCCCCAGTCCTGGGAGTCGGTCTTCGACTTCTGGGAGGCGCGAGAGGATCGGTACGGAAACAGGTAACTCCGCCGTGGATACTCAGCGATATAATCCCCCTTCGATGAGGTCATGCAGGAACGCTTCGAGTGCGCCGGGCCGCTGGTTGTCGGGCATGAGCCAGACCCCGACCCGTGTTCGATACTCGGTCGAGCGATCGACGAATCCTTCCGGCGGAATGACGTCTGGTGCCGGAACCTTCACGGAGATCAAGCGCGACCTCACTGCCTGCCAGCGACCGGCCGGGTCATCGTTGCCGTCGAGGACGAACGCCACCGTCTTCCCGGTTCCGGCCCTGATGGATGTGGTCATGGCCTTCAGCATCCCTTCCTTGCCGCCGGTCCGTTGGATCTCCGGGAAGTCGGAGGCCGCCGGTTCGCAACGCGCCAACAGGTGGCGGACGACATTCTCGTCGTCAGTCCCTTCCACATATAGTCGGTTCCCCTTGGACCTCCCGACGGCCGGACTCTTCTTCGTCACGGCGCCGTGGTCACCGGAGCTCGATGTCCAGGTCCGTGGCGGCGAGGATCTCCTCTCCGCCGAACCGCGCGCTGCGCCGGATGCGCCGCTCCAGCTTGTGGACCGATACCTCGTCCGCCAGATCCGGGCGCTCACCCAGGAGCGAGGCCAGCCCCCGGATGCAGTCGAGGCTGTGCGTGCTCGCGAGCACCTGAGTCCCGGAGTACCCCGAGGTCTCGATGACGAGCCTCCACATGTCCGCCATCACGGTCCAGTGCAGCCCGGTGCCGATCTCGTCGATCAGGAGGAAGCCGCCGGCAAGGTCCGTCAGGGAGACGGCGAGAGCGAGCAGCCGGCGCATTCCCTCCCCGTGGCTCCCGATGGGAGTCCGCCCTCCGCCACCCTCGAATCCGAGCGCGAAGCCCGATCGCACCGATCCCGCCAGCCCTGCGCGTCCGCCGCTGGCGAGGAGGCGGATCGAACGAAGGTCGGGCGCAATGACCCGCATCGCGTTGACGATTTCGTCCTCCCCCCCGTCGATCTCCACCTGGTTCCAGGCTGCGCGCAGTTCGTCATCGAAGCGGGAATCGGCGGTGAGGAACCGAATCGGGATGAACGGTTCCGGCCGATGCGGACGACTGAACGGGGGCCAGGCAATCGCCCCGTCCGAGGTCAGCGGATAGACATGGGGTTCATCGCGTGTCGAACCCCGCCGCCCGCGGTGCAGTTCAAGGACGAGAGGTTGCGACGCACGCAGGGCGAGGTCTGTCTCTGGCGGGCGGGCGTCGAACAACGCGGGAGGATCCTGGCTCGAAAGGTGGCGGATTCGCATCTCGATCCTGCCGAGCGAGCCGTCGGACGCGACGCTGAGCCATGCGTGCGGCGCCGCATCGTGGCCGCGAAAGTGATGGCGCACGGTGTATCGCGTCGTTCGCCCGCCACGGTCACGATGCGAGACGCTCTCACCGCGCCGACGAGAGGATCGCATCATGGCTGCTGGATGCCCATCCGAGGCCAGCAACTCCACCGCTTCGAGGACCGAGGTCTTGCCGCAGTTGTTCGGCCCGACGAGAAGGTTCACGCGAGCCAGCCCGCGCAGCTCGTACTCCGCGAAGCCGCGGTAGTTGTGGAGCGTGAGCGTGCTGATCATGGCTCTCGACCGGCCGCGGGTTGCGCCGGGCGGCGAAGCCGGGTCACGGCGAAGTGGGTGCACGGACCTCGGGAGTCCGGTCCGCGATGCGATTCTGGAGCCACGGGGCAACGATAACGGGATCCGCCCTGAATCGCGGTCCGGTCACTCGGTGCGGTGGCGCGGGAGCGGGGCGGGCGGGGTGGACCGGCAGGCGCGGCGTCCGTCAGCCCGACGAGAAGTCCCAGGGAGCGATCCGGAAGCCCTTCATCATGAAGTCCTCGGCACCGCCGTGGACCAGAACCCCGCCCGTGGTCGGGTTCGCGGGGATGGCTGTCCACCAATCCAGTGTGCGAAGCGCCGAGGGTCGAACGGTCAGCCCCGACTTCACTTCGACCGGGATGAGCCGTCCGGCGAGTTCGATGAGGATGTCGATCTCGCGTCCCCGGGAGTCCCGCCAGAAGTAGAGCGGCGGGCGCTGGCGGCGCGCCGCGAACGCCTTGACCAGCTCGGAGACGACGAAGGACTCGAACACGGCGCCGCGGAGGGGGTGTGTCTGGAGCGTCTCGGCGTCGCGGATCCCGAGCAGGGAGCACACGAGGCCGGAGTCGAGGAAATGGAGCCGCGGGCGGCGTCGCAGCCGTTTGGCGAAGTTCCGGTGATGAGGACGCAGAGTCGTCGCGAGGTAGCCGATCTCCAGGGCGGTCAGCCAGCGTTTCGCGGTCTGCTGGGACACTGCGGCGTCGCTGGCGAGCCCGCTCAGGTTCAGCTCGGTGGCGGTTCGCCCGGCGGCGAGCCGCACGAAGCTCTCGAACGCGCCCAGATCCATGACGCGGAGAGCCTCGCGCAGATCCCGCTCCACATAGGTCGCGAAATAGTCCTCGTACCACTCCGGAGCCGGGACGCCGCGAGCGTGGATCGCGGGATAGAAGCCCCGGACCAGCGTCTCCCACAGCTCGGACCGACGCACGGGAGCGAGCGCCGGGCGGCTGCGTTCCATCCGGTCGAGCCGTTCCGGGTCGAGCGGGGGTCGCTCGCGAAGCTCGGCGAGGGAGAGCGGATGCAGCGTCAGGCGAGCCGTGCGCCCGGCCAGCGTCTGCGACACCGACTCGAGCAGGAGCAGGTTCAGCGACCCGGAGAGCAGGAAGCGTCCGGGCGCGGGGTCGTCGTCCACCAAAACCTGGATGTACGAGAGGAGATCCGGCACGCGTTGCACCTCGTCGAGCACCATGCGGTCAGCCTGCGCGAGGAATCCGCGTGGGTCGGATCGAGCCCACGCTCGGGTGTCGGGGGCTTCCAGCGACTGATAGCGATGCTCGGGAAACGCGGCGCGGAGGAGGGTCGTCTTCCCCGACTGGCGGGGACCGGTGAGGGTCACGACCGGGGATGTGTCCGCGGCCCGGACGAGGGTAGGCTCGAGGTGTCTCGGAATCACGGCCCGAATCTCTCACCCGCAACCGCGCGTGTCAAATCCGTGATCGTATGGAGGAACTGACACGTTCCGGCGTGCGCTCCCTCGACGAACCCGGGCGTCGGGTGGAGTCGCGCTCCCGCTGCGGGCCGACCGGGTGTCGCTCCGCGCCGCACCTGTACCGGAAGAACCGGTGTAGAGCATCCGTGCCGCTCTGGAGAACCCCTACCGGGAGAACCGG
>JAJEBS010000172.1 GCA_022822425.1 Gemmatimonadota bacterium
CCTTCATCTTCGGATAGACGCCCCGTTCCTCGGGGAGATACCCCACCCGGCTCCTGCGCTTCATGTCGGGTGAGCCGCCGAGCAGTTCGACAGAGCCCTCGTCCGGCAGCAGGATGGCCATGATCATGCGGATCGTCGTCGTCTTGCCCGAACCGTTCGGGCCCAGCAACCCGAGGATGGTGCCCCGCGGGATCTCGAGGTCGAAGTCGGAAACCGCGGTGTGCGCCCCGAACGACTTGGTGACGCCCGACAGCCGGACCGCTGCTTCGTTCACGTATCGGCTCTCTGCTGAGGGTTTCAGGTGGTTCGACAGCCCAAGGCAGGTACTATTGTCGAGCGGGAATGTTCAGAATCGGACCGATAGCCATGTACACCACATGCATGTTCTGCCAGAGGTCGCTGGGCGCCAACGAAGTGGTCGAGGCGTTTCCGGTCGGTCGGCGGCTCGCCTTCGACGCGGCCAGGGGGCGTCTCTGGGTCGTGTGCCGGAGCTGTGAGCGCTGGAACCTGACGCCGCTCGAGGAGCGCTGGGAAGCGGTCGAAGCGTGCGAGAGGCTATTTCGCGAGATCCGCACACGAACGTCTTCGGAGAACATCGGCCTGGCGCGCCACCCCGAGGGACTGGAGCTGGTGCGGATCGGGAAGCCGCTGCGGCCCGAGTTCGCCGCATGGCGCTACGGGGACCAGTTCGGGCGCAGGCGCAGGCGCGGGATCGTGCGATGGACCGCGGCCGGCGTGGGGCTGGCCGGCGGGGTGGCTGTCGCTGGCGTTGCGGGAGGTGCCGTGGGCACGCTCCTGGCGTTCGAGGGAGCCAACTGGCTCAGTCTCCTGAACTACGTTCGCCCCACAATCCACTTTCGGCCGGAAGATGGGCTGCTCAGGCGGATGAGCCGCAGGGGTCTCCGTGAGACCCGCATCCGGCCGACTGACGACGAGACCTTCTTTCGCGTGCAGGCGCGGCCGCAACGCTTCGGCATCGCTTCGGCGGAATGGTTTGAGGGGGAAGACGCGCTACGCGTGCTCAGAGCGACCCTCCCTACCCTCAACGCCCTTGGCGGCAGCGCTCGCACGGTGGAAGCCGCCGTTTCGGAAATCAGCGAACAAGGGCACGCGCACGCGTTCCTCGAACAGGTCGCGAGCCGGAGCGAGAGCTATCTCCGCCAGGGGGTTCCCGGCTCCCTCGTCAGGATGCCCGGTCCGGTTCGGCTCGCGCTGGAGATGGCCCTCCACGAGGAGGATGAGCGCCGCGCGCTCGAAGGCGAGCTGTGGCGCCTGGAACGGGCCTGGCGCGAGGCCGAGGAGATCGCCGCGATCGCCGATCGGCTCCTGCTGCCCAAGGGTGCTGCGAGATACCTTTGCTGACAGGATCGGCGTGTAATTAGGTTGTCGGACGTCAGGGGTTGGCGGGAAGCGCTTCCGTACGGACTTCCACACGCGTTCTCATCATGATCGAAAAAGGCAAATCGAGGCCCGGGCCACAGTCCGGAGCAAAGCCACGCGCCCGCAGCCGCCGCGATTTCGTCAAGTCCGCCGTAGCCGGATCGGCGCTCGCCGCGGGTCTGCCGTCCGCGCTTTCCGGGGAGGCAGGACGCGGCGTCCGCCGGATGCTGTCCCGGGAGCCCATCCGAGCGCGCCAGGTCGCACCCTCCGACCGCGTCGGCCTGGCCGTCATCGGCGCGGGGGGGATGGGCATGGCCGACGTGGACACGGCGCTGCGCATCCCGGGCGTTGAACTCGTGGCCGCCTGCGACATCTTCGACGGACGCCTCGACGCCGCCCGCGAACGGCACGGCGACATCTTCACCACGCGCGACTACCGGGAAGTCCTCGCCCGCGACGACATCGACGCGGTCATCGTGGGCACGCCGGATCACTGGCATCAGCCGATCTCGATTGAAGCGCTCAGGGCGGGGAAGGCGGTCTACTGCGAGAAGCCGATGGTGCATGACATCGCCGAAGGCCACGAACTGATCCGCGCCCAGGAGGAATCGGGACGCGTATTCCAGGTGGGCAGCCAGGGAATGAGCTCGCTCGGCAACGAGAAGGCGAGGGAGCTGTACGAGGAGGGCGCGATCGGGGAGTTGAACTACGCCGAGGGCTTCTGGGCGCGCAACGATCCCATCGGAGCATGGCAGTACCCCATCCCGCCGGACGCCTCGGAGGAGACCGTCGACTGGGAGCGCTTTCTGGGACCGGCCCCCGACCGTCCCTACGACCCGTTGCGGGTCTTCCGCTGGCGCAACTATCGCGACTACGGCACAGGGGTTGCCGGGGACCTCTTCGTGCACCTGTTCTCGAGCCTGCACTTTGTTGTGAACTCGCGTGGTCCGACGCGCATCCAGGCCGCGGGAGGGCTGCGCTACTGGAAGGACGGGCGCGAGGTCCCGGACGTGCTTCTGGGCGTCTTCGACTATCCGGCGACGGACGCGCATCCGGGGTTCAATCTGTCGCTGCGCGTCAACTTCGTGGATGGCACCTCGGGCAGCACCTTCCTGCGGCTGGTGGGGAGCGAGGGCGCAATGGACGTGACCTGGACCGACGTGGTGCTGCGCAAGAACGTCGCGGTCGATCCGATGGACGCCTTCTCGCAGGAGAAGATGGCCGAGGCGGCGGCGGGCGAGGGAGGTCTCCCGGCGCGCGTGCGCATGCTTCCGCCCGCAGAGGCCCGCTATGAAGTGGAGCGCGGCTACCGGGGCGCGCACGTCGATCACTTCTTCAACTTCTTCCAGGCGATCCGCGGAGGCCCGCCGGTCATTGAGGATGCCGTCTTCGGCCTGCGCGCGGCGGCCCCGGCACTGGCGTGCAACCTCAGCTATTTCGAGGACCGGATCGTGCGCTGGGATCCCGACGCGATGAGGCTCGCCTGATGGGCGTCGCCCCGACGACCCGCGCCGCGGTCCGTCGGTCCAGGCTTGAATCGGTGACGGGGACGGCCCGGGCCGCGAACCGCCGCCGATCGCGCGTCCTCCCCCTGGCAGCCGTCCTGTGTCTGGTCGTCAACTGCGGCGACGAGGTGCCCGCGGTAGTGGCTCCCCCCTCGCCGCCCGGGCTGGTCGCTACGACCGTCACCCTCGAGCCCTCGTCGGTGACGCTCGACGCGCTGGGCGACACCATTCGACTCGCCGCCACGGTCCTCAACCAGAACGGTGACGAGATGGCCGGGGTCCCGATCGGGTACACGACCACCGACGCGTCGGTGGTTCGGGTGGACGGCTTCGGCCTGGTGACGGCGGTGGGGAACGGGAGCGCGGTGGTGACGGCCGCCAGCGGCGCGGCGACGGGGGTCGCGACCGTGACCGTCGAGCAGATGGTGGCGCAGGTGCGGGTGTCGCCCGAGTCGGCCACGCTGATTGCCATCGGGGACACGTTGCGGCTCGAGGCCGAGGCGCTCGACTCACGGGGCCGCGAGGTGCCGGGGACGCACGTGTTCGGGTGGGCGAGCAACGATTCGGTGGCCGCGGTGGACGACGACGGCCTGGTGACGGCGGTGGGGAACGGGAGCGCGGTGGTGGCGGCCACGGTCGGGACGGTGACCGGCGAGGCGACGGTGAACGTGGAACAGGTCGTGGCGGAGGTGCGGGTGTTGCCCGGCTGGGTGACCCTCTTCTCCATCGGCACCACGGTCCAGCTCGTCGCCAGGGCGCTGGACGCGAACGGGACGGAGGTGCCCGACACCGAAATCGAGTGGTCGAACGACCGCGGGGCGGCGCGGGTGAGCGCCTCGGGCCTGGTGACCGCGGTACGCGAAGGGACCGGGGTGGTGACGGCCACGTACGCATCGATCTCGGGGAGCGCGGCGGTGACGGTGAGCCTGCTCGCGGGCGCCGCCATGGACCGCGCGATCCTGGAAGCGGTCTACGATGCGACCGAAGGCCGCTTCTGGAGGAACAACCGCAACTGGCTCAGCGACGCGCCGCTGGGGGACTGGTACGGTGTCGACACCGACGCCGAGGGACGGGTCACGGGGATCGACCTGGTCGCCAACAATCTCGCGGGGCACATCCCGCCCGAACTCGGCCGGCTCGATGAGCTCCGGGAACTCCGACTCGACGCGGCGTCGGTCCCCCAGACCTGGTGCTACAGGCCGTCCAGTCCTCCCGAGTCAGGCGCGCGCAACGGAAGCGACATCGGCTGGTCCGGATCCGCACGGGGAGGCGGAGGCCTGCATTGGCTCTCGTGGGCGACGCGCACCGGCGCGGGCCGCGAGCACGGAGCCGGCCTGGTGACCGATATCCCGATGGGCGCGCCGTTCAACTCCGGGACCGGCCGGTGGAACGGTGGCAACCGATTGACGGGCCTCATTCCGCCGGAACTCGGCGAACTGGCCAACCTCGAGACGCTCTCCCTCGATTCGAACGAGCTGTCCGGGACGATCCCGCCCGAGCTGGGAAAGCTCGCAAACCTGAAGACACTGTCGCTCTCCCGAAACCGGCTCACGGGCACGCTCCCGCCCGAGCTGGGCAATCTGATCCGACTCGAGAGCCTGAACCTCGCGGTGAGCTACGATCTCACGCTGACGCCGCCGCGCCCGCGGTACGTGCTCTCGGGACGGCTACCGCCGCAACTCGGCAACCTGGTCAACCTGAAGGAGCTGGATCTCCGGGGACACAAGTTCACGGGCACGGTCCCGTCGGCACTCGGCCGGCTCGCGCAGCTCGAATACCTGTCGCTGACCTGCAACTCGCTCGACGGCCCGATTCCCTCGGTACTCCGACAGCTCCGCCGGCTGCGCCACCTGGATCTGTCCGGCAACCAGTTCGAAGGAGGAATCCCCGCGTGGCTGGATGACCTGGACGACCTCGAATTCCTCGATCTCGCCAGCAACTACTTCCTGACCGGGCCAATACCGACGAGCGTCACGCGGATGACCGGGTTGGTCCGGCTGAGCCTCGGCACCAACCGGCTCTTCGGCCCGATCCCGCCCCGACTTGGCCGCCTGACGAACCTGGAGTCCCTGGCGGTGGGCAACAACCTGTTGACCGGCGCGCTTCCGCCCCACCTCGGGAGTCTGCCGAACCTGGAGTTCCTCTCCGTGTTCAGCAATCCCGGTCTCACCGGCGCGCTTCCCCGCGAACTCATGCAGGCCCCGCTGGGGGATTTCAATTGGCAGGGCACTGGCCTGTGCGCCCCGCGTGATCGTGTATTCCAGTCCTGGCTGGCGAGTATCCTGAACCACCAGGGAGGGCCCGGCTGCACCCTCCCGCCGCGCCAGATCTTCACCGCGTTCTTCGAGGCGACCGGAGGTGCAGGCTGGACCAACAACGCGAACTGGCTCAGGGATGCACCCGTGGCTTCGTGGTTCGGCGTGACCGTGGAGGACAGTCTGCTCACGGCGCTGGAGCTTCCGGACAACGGGCTTACGGGCGCGCTTCCCTCCGCGGTGGGCGATTTCCTGGACCTGAAGCGTCTGGACCTTGGGGGAAACGCTCTGACGAGCCGTCTGCCCCCGGACCTCGGAAACCTGACGGAACTCGAAGCCCTGGACCTCTCCGGCAACAGGTTTTCGGGACGGGTCCCGCGCGACCTCGCGATGATCGGCGAGCTGGAGCACCTGGACCTGTCCAACAATGAACTGGCGGGCGCGCTCCCCGGCGTCCTGACCAGCCTGAGCGCGCTTTCCGACTTCAACTGGCATGCCAGCGGCGCCTGCGCCCCCGAGGTGGCATGGTTCCAGACCTGGCTCGAATCGGTCGAGACCCGTTCCGGGCCGACCTGCAACGGCATCTTCTCGGTATCGGTTGCGGAGGCGCACCTGTCGCAGGCCACCCAGGGCGTCGGCGGCGCGGTTCCGCTCATCGCCGGGCGACCCGGGCTTGTGCGGGTTCTGGCCACCGCGGACCGGGCCAACGACTTCAAGCCGGGTGCCCGCGCCGCGTTCGTCGTGGATGGCCGGGAGGCCCACGCCGCCGAGATGCCGCTGGAGTCGACCCGCGGCCTTGCCGAGAACCTTCCGGGACGCCTGGACCAATGGTATCAGGCGGCCATTCCGGCCGCGGCCCTGCGTCCCGGCGTCGAGATGGCCCTGCGGATCGATCCCGACAGCACCATGCCCAGGGCGACGCTGGATGAAGTGCGGCTTCCCCTCGACGTGCGCGAGATGCCGCCGCTGGAGCTCACGATCGTGCCCGTGGTTACCGGATCCAGCGCGGACGCGGATGTGCGGGAGTGGGTCCAGGATGCCGACGCTGCGCCGATAAAGTTCATGCGGGCGGTACTGCCGGTCGGCGAACTCGATCTCACCGTTCGCGAGCCACTCCGCATCGCCTCGGCTCCGGATGCCTCCAGCGGCGCCGAATGGATCGCCATCCTCGAGGACATCGAGCTGGTCCGGAAGACCGAGGGCGGAAGTGGATACTGGTATGGCGTAGTGAACCGCGACGGAGACGAGGGCATCCGGGGGATCGCCCTGGTGGAAGGCCGGGTCGCCCTCGGCGTTCCCGATGCCGAGGTCTTCGCGCACGAACTGGGTCACAGCATGAGCCTCATGCACTCGCCCTGCGGGAATCCCTGGCAGATCGATCCCGACTACCCCTATCCGGACGGCAGTATCGGCGTCCTCGGCTACGACGTCCGATCCGAGGAGCTGGTGGACTCCTCGACGCACGACCTCATGTCCTACTGCCATCCGCAATGGATCAGCGACTACAACTTCAGGAAGGCGCTCGAGTACCGGCTCCGGACGGAGACCCGCTCAGACGCCGTGGCCGCCCGGGACGAACCCCGGGGCAGCCGGCTGCTGCTGCGGGGTCACGTGAGCGCGGAGGGCGAGCTTCACCTGGATCCCGTGTTCGCGATCAACGCGCCGGCGCAGCTTCCCTCGGGCGCCGGTCCCTATCGCGTCGAGGGCGTTTCCGCGGATGGCGCCCGCGCGTTCGCGCTGGACTTCGACATGGAGATGGTCTCGGAGGGCGGCGGCAGCTTCCTCTTCCTCGTCCCGTTCGCGGAGGAGCGCATCGCCTCGCTGGAGCGCATCGTGCTCTCCGGACCCGAAGGTTCGACGACGCTCGATCGTGAGACGCGCGTGTCACCGGTGGCCATCGTGATGGACCGGGCGACCGGGCGGATCCGGTCCATCCTGCGGGGCGGAGCCGCTGAGGCGGCCGCCGCGACGGTGGCGGCGGATGCGCCTTCCGGGAGGGTGCCTCGCGAGCGCGTGCTGGTGAGCCGTGGATTGCCGGGACCGGGGCCCTAGAACGGACGGAGGAAGGATGGAGTCACGAATCACCGGGCTGCTCGCCGTGGTGCTGTTGTCGTCGTGCGCGGACAGGGCCGACGCCCCACGGCAGACCGCGCCCGAGGCCGATATGGAGGCGGCGGCCGCGGGACGGGCCGCACCACCCAACACCCTCACCGCCGCCGAACGCGAAGCCGGCTGGCGCCTCCTCTTCGACGGAGAGACCACGGAAGGCTGGCGCGGCTACAACCGCGAGTCCTTTCCCGATACGGGATGGGCGGTCATCGACGGCATGCTGGTCGTGGGCGCGACCGCGGTCGACCCGGACATCCCCGTGGGCGGCGACATCGTCACCACCGAGTCCTTCTCGGACTTCGACCTCAGGTTCGAGTTCATGCTCTCGGAGGTGGCCAACAGCGGCGTCCTCTACCGCGTGATCGAGGAGGAGGGAGCCGAGATCTGGTTCAACGCGCCCGAGTACCAGGTGCTCGACGACACCGCGTACATCGAGATGGGCACGATGGACATGCGCACGCATCTCACCGGCGACAACTACGACCTGCACGCCGCGGGCGAGAAGACGCTGCACGGCCCCGGCGAATGGAACGAGGGCCGCATCCGCATCGCGAACAACCATGTGGAGCACTGGCTGAACGGTGTGAAAACGGTGGAATACGAACTCGGTTCGGCGGAATGGGAGGAGCTGGTCGCGGCCAGCAAGTTCGCGCCCTACCCGCGCTACGGGCGCGCGGCGTCGGGTCCCATCGGGCTCCAGGACCACGGGCGCAACGTCTTCTATCGAAACATCAGGATCCTGCCGCTGGGGCCGGTCTCGCTCTTCAACGGCGAGAACCTCGACGGCTGGCGCGTGCACGGAACCGAACTCTGGTACGTGGAAAACGGGGAGCTGGTGTGTGAAAGCGGCCCTGACGCCGAGTACGGCTATCTGACGACAGAGCAGTTATTTGGAGACTTCGACCTGACGGTCGACTTCAGGCAGGAAGCGGACGGCAACAGCGGCGTGTTCTTCCGCTCCAGCGTGGAGGGCACGGTCGTGACCGGCTGGCAGGCCGAGGTGGCGCCGCCGGGGCTCTTCACCGGCGGGATCTACGAGTCCTACGGGCGCGGCTGGCTGGTACAGCCCGATCCGGCGCTCGACGACGCGCTGAAGATGGGCGACTGGAACACGCTGCGGGTCCGGGCGGTGGGCGACCGGGTCACGACCTGGCTGAACGGGACGCGCATGGTGGACTTCCAGGACGCGCAGATCGGCGAGGCCGAGGGCTCGATCGCGCTCCAGATCCACGATGGCGGCGGGATCAAGGTGCGCTGGCGGAATCTCCGGATCGTGGATCTCGGGGGATCATGAGCGTTGCCGTGAGAGCCGTCCTCTTCGACCTGCTCTCGGCGCTGCTCGACTCGTGGTCGCTCTGTGACGACATCGCCGGGAGCGAGGAGCGAGGCCGCCGGTGGCGCTTCGAGTACCTGCGGCTCACGTACCGGACCGGCGCCTACGTGCCGTACCGGGACCTCGTCGCGCGGTCTGCGGCGACCGTCGGCCTGCCGCGCGCGCTTGCCGGCGAGCTCGAAACGCGCTGGGACGAACTGGCCCCGTGGCCGGGCGCGGGCGCGGCATTGCGGCGAATCGCGCGGGAAACGCCGATCGGCGTGGCGACCAACTGCTCGCAGGTGCTGGGTGTGCGCGCGGCAGGGCTGGTCGGAGCCCCTTTTCGCTCGGTCGTCACGGCCGAGTCGGCCGGGTTCTACAAGCCTGACCCGCGCATATACCACGCAGGGGTGGAGGCGCTCGGCGTCCCCGCGGACGAGGTGTTGTTCGTCGCTGGATCGCCGCGCGACATCGGGGGCGCGGCCTCCGCGGGCCTCAAGGTCGTGTGGCACAATCCGGCCGGGCTGGACGGGGGCGGGGCGGAACGGCTCGCCGTTGCGGTGATCGACGATCTGAGCAAGCTGGCGGGCGTGGTCGAGTCGCCGGCACGGCCGTCGGGGCCGGCATCACGTCCCGCACCGACATCGGCTTGACCTGGAAGCGGTCATACCCCAAGCTGGTTTAGCTTAGCCTGGTCTAGCTATTACACCTCCGGTCGATGGAAGCCCAATGAAGGTCAACATGCACGAGGCGAAGTCGCAGCTGTCACGTCTCGCCAGACGGGCGTGGCAGGGAGAGGACATCGTGATCTGCAAGTCGGGACAGCCGTGGTTGCGGCTGATTCCGTATCAGGAGCGGGTTGAACGCCGGCAGCCGGGTGGGCTGGAGGGTCAGATCCGCATCGGCGCCGACTTCGACACGGACGATGAAGAGATCATCGCGGGCTTCGAGAACTACACGCTCTTTCCGGGCTTGGAGTGACGATGCGCCTGCTCCTGGACACACACACATTCCTCTGGTGGCTGTCGGATTGGAGAGAGATCGACGAGACCACCCGGGACGCCATCGCCGATCCCGGGAATGAGGTCTTCGTCAGCGGGGTGTCGGGCTGGGAAATCGCGGCCGGCAAGGCCATGGGTCGGCTCGTCGCGCCCGACAATCTGAGCGCAATGGTCGAGGAAAAACACTTCGAGCACCTTCCGCTGACCTTCGAGCACGCCGAGAGGGCGGTCGCTCTTCCGATGCATCACCGTGATCCGTTCGACCGGATGCTCATCGCGCAGGCGCAATCCGAAGGGCTTGTCCTCGTCACGGGAGACGAGCGCCTACGCCTGTATGACGTCCAGACCATGGCGGTTTGACCCTATAGCAGCACCTCTCTGTTCCGCTGCACCACGCGTCCGTCGACTGCGATGGTCGGCTCCCACATGAGCAGGTCGTAGTGCGTGGGCGCCACGATCTCGCCTCCGAGGGTATGGCTGGTGCCGATGCCGATGTGGATCGTGCCCATTACGCCCTCGTCCTCGAGCATCTCGCCCGTGAGGCGCGCATTCGGGTTCAGGCCGACGCCCAGTTCGGCGACGTTGAAGCAGTGCCGGTCGGCGAACGACTCCAGGTGCTCCCGCAGGAAGTCGGCCTGCGCGCCGCCGGTCATCTCGACGATGTAGCCCTCGCGCACCGAGCACACGATGGGCTCTTCCAGGATGCCGATGCCGAGATAGGGCACCGAGGCGTCGGCGATGATGGTGCCTTCGGCGGAACCCGTGACCGGCACCACGTTGACCTCGATGTCGGGGACGGGGGCCAGTTGCCCGGGATCGGGGATGTTGGTCAGCACGTTGGCGACGCGGCCCTCGATGCCGAAGCGGAGGTCGGTGCCGCGCGGGGAGGTGAGGCGCACCGATCGGCCCTCCGTGAACGCCGCGCCCAGGCGGCGGCAGACGCCGGCCTGCGCCTCGAAGTCGGTCTCGAGGAGGGCCGGGCTGGTCATGATCGCGTCGGTGTAGGCGGTCATCATGCACACTCGCGCCCCCGCCTCCAGCGCCGCCCGCATCGCGCGCGTGTGGGTGATGGAGATGCGGACGGGGGAGAAGATCACGGCCGCCTCGGTCATCGCGCGCGCGACCGGCGGGGGCGGTTCCTGCCCGTCCTGGTCCCGCACCGGGATGACGGAGACGGTGACGTCGGCTCCGGCCTCGCGGGCGGCCCCGGCGACGGCATCCGCGTAGCGCCGCATGGTCGGGTCGGTCACGACCAGCACCGCCTCGCCCGGCTGGACGCGCCCGTTCACGCGCACCAGCCGCCGCGCGCCGGGGGACAGATCCACGCCCGCCTCAGACATTCGCGCTTCAATCACGTCTCTTCCCGAAGAACTCGTCGAATCGGCCATCGAAGATGATCGCGGTGTAGCCGTCGCCGGTACAGTTGGTCGCGGTGCGCAGCATGTCGGGGATGCCTCCGGAGAGCGCGATCCAGCTCGCGATGAACTCGCCCTGAGCCGGGCCCTCGAGCCCCAGAATGCTCGCGAACAGTGTCGCGCTCCAGAGCGCGGTGCCCATTCCGGCCGGCAGCCCCGGGGCGGCGATGGTGAAGAGGACGACGGCCGGCCACGCGGCCAGCATCATCATCCAGCTTAGCTCCAGGCCGAAGACATGGCTCACGACGAAGGGCCCGTAGGCGACGTAGGCGAGCGCGCTGGCGTCGAGGTTCACGACCGCGCCGAAGGGCAGCACGAAGTCGGCCACCTCGTCGCGGACGCCGACCCGCTTGGCGTTGGCGAGGTTGACGGGGAGCGTCGCCAGCGACGAGCACGTCCCCGCGGCGAACACCGCCGTCGGCACGTAGTAGCCGCTCAGGACGGGCCCCACCGGCCGGCGTCCCACCCTGCGCACCAGCACGAAGGTGTAGAACGCCCACCAGACGAGCACGAGCGCACCCGTGTAGGCCGTCATGGTGAGGTAGTGCGAGAGGCCCAGCCTCGCGCCGAAGCGGACGCCGAGGGTGATGCCGAAGGCGAGGATGAGCGGGAGCATCACGTAGGCCAGCCGGCCTCCCGCGTTCTCGATGGCGTCGGCCACGCGCCTGAGGACGCGATACGTGGGGTCGTGCCGGGCGCCGAAGAGCCCGAGCAGGATGCCCGCGAGGATCGCCAGGAGCGGCCACGAAGCGCCGCCCGCCCCCAGGCTCTCGAACATGGTGGCCGCTTCGGTCCACACACCCCGGTCCGCTGTGGTGAGGGGGATGCGGAAGATGGCCGCGGAGGTCACGAGCGCGATGAGCCCGGCGACCGTCGACGTGAACACGTACCAGAGCACCACCGCTCCCGCAAAGCGCCCGGCCAGTCCGCGCCGCACCAGGGTGGCGATGGCCGGGCTGAGCGCCGCGAGGATCAGGAGCGGCACGATGGCCACGACCCAGGCGATGAGCGTGGCGGTGGCGGCGGCCACGGGTGCGAGCGGCGTGGGGAGAAGGCCACCCGCGGCCAGGCCGGTGACCAGGGCAAGGAACGTCCAGACGTAGGTTGGGATCCTGCGGGTTGCCGGCAGCTTTGCCTCCTCGGGGTCGGGTCGCGCATATCATAGCGGCAGGGAGCGATGTTTGACAGTTTCCGGTGTCCATCCCCAGATTTTTCGTTTGGACGAACTATATTCTTTCATTTGGACGATGATCGACACCACCCTCTATCCCCGTTTCGTCGGGCCGCATCTGCTCGACGCGCTCGCCGACTCGCCGGCCGTCCTGATCCACGGGCCCCGCCAGTGCGGGAAGACCACGTTGGCGCAGATCGTGGGCGCGTCGCGCGGATACAGGTACGTCACTTTCGACGACGACGTCGTGCGCGCCGCCGCCGAGGAGGATCCGCTTGGGTTCGCCGCCGGACTCCCCGCGCGAGTCATTCTGGACGAGGTGCAGCGAGCGCCTTCGCTGTTCACCGCCCTCAAGATGGAGATCGACCGGCGGCGCACCCCCGGACGATTCCTGCTCACCGGCTCCACGCACGTGCTCCTGGTGCCGAAACTCTCGGAGTCGCTGGCTGGTCGGCTTCAGATGCTCCGGCTCCATCCGCTGGCGCAATGCGAGTTGCAACAGCGTGACTCCGATTTCCTGGATGGCCTGTTTGCGGCCCGGTTCGCGATCGAACACACCGCCCGGCTCGGCGACCGTCTTCCCGCTCGCATCGTCGCGGGCGGATATCCGGCGGCGCTCACCCGTCCGCCGGGACGTCGGAGGGCCAACTGGTACAACGATCACGTCGATGCCCTGGTCCAGCACGATGTGCGCGACCTGGCGAGCATCCGGAAGCTCGAGATCCTGCCGCGGCTGCTCGCCGGTGCTGCCAGCCAGACGGCGAGGATGTTCAACGCGAGTGATCTGGCCGCGCCTTTCGAGGTGAGTCGGCCCACGATACGCGACTACACGACGCTGCTTGAGCGGGTCTTTCTTCTGGAGCGCGTTCCGGCCTGGCACAGCAACCGCCTGAGCCGGCTCATCAAGCGGCCGAAGTTGCACCTGTGCGATACGGGGATCGCCTCCGCCCTTCTCGGTCTGGACGGTCCGGCGCTGGCCTATGACCGCAGCCTGTTCGGCCAGCTTCTCGAGACTTTCGTGTTCCAGGAACTTCGGCGACAGGCCAGCTGGAACGATGCGCGCATGTCCTTCCACCACTTCCGTGACAAGGACGGGGCGGAGGTCGACATCGTCATCGAGCGTGGCGCTACCGGGGTCGCGGGCGTCGAGGTGAAGGCGTCGGGAACGGTGCGGCCACGAGACTTCCGCGGTCTCCGCAAGCTCCGGGAGGCACTGCGCGAGCGATTCGCCTGCGGGGTGGTTCTGTACGATGGGGAAGCCACGGTACCGTTTGGCGACCGGCTGTTTGCGGTGCCGCTGCGGCAGCTGCTGAGAGAGGCGGATTAGGCTATCGGTCGTGTTGAATGCCGCCTGATATTTTCGTTTGGACGAACACTAACCTTTCATTTGGACGGACTCATCTCCTTGATTTGGTCGGAACCACGTCTTCGATGCCCGCAACCTCACCCGCACCGCGCCGCAATCGCATCGATCGCGGCGTCGATCTCGTCGCGCGTGTTGAAGAAGTGGATCGACAGGCGGAAATCGCGTGGCTGCCGCACCGGCGAGGCGAGGATCCCTTCGTCGTCCCGCAGGTCGTTGTAGAGGTCGGTGGCGTCGCACCCTGCAGGGAGTTGGAGGACAAACACGCCCGACCGGTCCGGCCGCGTGCGCGGTGACGACACGCCGAGCCCGTCGGTGCGGTCGACCGCCTCGATCGCGTGGTCGACCAGGGACTGGATCCGCTCCTCGACCCGTGCCAGGCCGATGTCCTCCATCCACTCGACGGCGCGCGCGAAGCCCGCGAAGTCCGCCAGGGCGCGGGTGCCGAACTCGTAGCGGGCGGCGCTGGGGAGCAGCGTGTACGCCCCCTCGTAGTCCATGGTCGCGTGGCTGTGGGAGCCCGCCCAGCTGAGCCGCACGTCGTCGAGCACCTCCCGGCGCACGAAGAGCGCCCCCGTCCCCTTGGGTCCCAGCAGCCACTTGTGGCCGCAGGTGGAATAGCAGTCGCAGCCCAGGGCGCGGAAGTCCGTTGGGACGCAGCCGGGGCCCTGGGCGCCGTCGAGGTGATAGCGCACACCCCGGGCGCGGAGCAGCGCGCCCAGTTCGGCGGACTCGTCGGTGCGCACCGTCCGTCCGTTGTTCCGGGATACGTGGCTGATGCTCACCATGCGCGTGCGGTCCGAGAGCTGGCCGTGGACCTCGTCGATGAGCCTCGTCCCCGTGCTCAGGTCGATCTCGCGGATCGCGATCCCGAACCGGTCCCGCAGGACGTACCACGGGATGACGTTGGCGGGGTGTTCCGTGTTGGAAATCACGACCTCGTCTCCCGCCTGCCAGTTCAGGCTCCAGGCGACGATGGAGATGCCCTCGGAGGTGGAGTGCGTGAGGGCCACCTCGTCGGTCCCGGTGCCGAAGGCCCGCCCCAACTGCGCCCGCAGGTCGGGTTCGATGCGGGCCATGTCGGTCGCGATGCGGGGAGCCGCCGGGCTTTCGTTCTGGAAGGCGAGGCGTTCCCGGACGTGGTCGATGACCGGCTCGGGGGAGGGCCCGATCCCGCCGGTCTGGAAATAGAGGCTGCCGGTCGAGGCGGGGATCTCGGTACGGGCGCGGGCTACCCAGGCCTCCTGGGGCGCAAAGGAGCCGGCGGCCGCGGGGACCGCGCCATCCGTCGTGCCGATCCCGGGTTCACTGCCTGCACCATCTCTCCCGCCGAGGAGCGCGAGCTGCCCTACCGGCACCACCGGAGCCAGGGCCAGCGCGCCCGCCGACCGGCGAAGAAAGCTGCGTCGGCTGGTGTTCATGGTTCTCTACTCCCGGTCAGGTCCGTCACGAATCCGCTCGGACGCGGGTTCGTGGCCGGATCCAGTCCGCGATCGCTTCCTCGTCCAGCTTCCCGGATGCCACGGCCACCATCATCCCGACGACCTCGCGGTCATCTGCGACGATGGACGGCCGCGAGCACAAGGCGGGGAACCCGGCGTGGTTCCGCCGGGGTCACTTCGCGAGTTCTCTAAGGGCTCTCCGGTACCGTTTCTGAGCCTCCGCGGCGATGGCCAGCCCTTCCTCAACGTCAGCGTCAAACGGGCTGAGCAGGATCCCGTCGGCCGTTTCGACTGCAAGCACTTCGTCGCCGGACGCGAGGCGAAGGCGTTCCGCCATGTCCTTCGGCAGGGTAGCCCCGACCGACCCACCCATGCGCCGCAGCTTCACGCTTCGAACCATTGAACGTCCTCCTGGTAGCACGCAATGCTACTCGGTTCCGGGGAATACGACAAACGGCCGGTGGCCCGCCGGCTGGGGAGTTCATGCCACGGGGGAGCTTGTGGCCGTGGACACCTTCTTCGCGGGCACGCTCAAGGGTGCAAGGCGGTGTACGGGACCGAGGGGTCAGCGTTTGATTTCGTGCACGCGGACCCCGAGATTGCCCCCAATCGCCCGACGCCACACAGGCCTGAAGCCTCGCGCGACCCGCAGCACACCAAGGAGACCCGCATGACAGCCCGCCGCCACCTCGGAACCGTCCCCGCGTTCCCCGTCCCCGCGCTTCTCGCTCTCGCGATCGCCCTCGCCGTGCCCGCCCCGTCCGCCGCGCAGCAGCCCGGCGGCCTCCTCGACATGGACACCTACATGGAGATGGAGTCGGTGGGCAGCCCCCGCATCTCTCCGGACGGCAGTCACATCCTCTTCACGCGCGGGAGCGTGGACAAGATGAACGACCGAAACCGGAGCGAGCTGATGATCATGGATCTGTCGACGCGGCGGATCAGCGAGCTCGAGACCGGGAGCTTCGAGGTGTCGTCGCCGATCTGGTCGCCGGACGGCAGCAGGATCGCCTTCTTGTCCGACAAGAGCGGGACCAGCCAGATCCACGTGATGTGGCTCGACACGCGCGAGACCAAGCAGCTCACCAACCTCGACCGGGCTCCCGGCGGCATCCGCTGGTCGCCCGACGGAGCGCAGATCTCGTTCACGACCTTCATCCCCGAGACCGGGTCCCCGCTGCCGATCACGATGCCCGCCTTCCCGCCGGGCGCCAACCTGGCCAAGCCGGCCGTGGTGGAGGACCGCATCGCGTGGCAGCGTGACGGGACCGGGTACACGCGCAGGGGCAACACGCAGATCTTCATCGTCGACGCGGACCTGGGCGGCACCCCGCGCCAGATCACCTTCGGCGACACCTCGC
>JAJEBS010000184.1 GCA_022822425.1 Gemmatimonadota bacterium
GGCGCAGGAAGGTGCTCTTGCCCGCCATGTTGGGGCCGGTCAGCACGACCACCCGGCCGTCTTCGTCCAGCACCAGGTCGTTGGGGACGAAGCTGCCCGCGGGCATCACCGCCTCCACCACCGGGTGCCGGCCGGCGCGCACCTCGACCGCGTAGCCGGAATGGACCTCGGGCCGGACGTAGCCGCGGTGCTCCGCGACCTCCGCGAGTCCCGCCAGCGCATCGAGACGCCCGAGCGCGCGCCCGAGCTTCTGCAGCCGCCCCACCTGTTCGGCCGCCTCGGCCCGCACCGACGCGAACAGTTCCGCCTCCAGGGTGGCGATCCGGTCCTCCGCATCCAGAATGCGGCCCTCCCAATCCTTCAGTTCGGGGGTGAAGAAGCGCTCCGCATTCGCCAGCGTCTGCTTGCGCACGTAGTCGTCCGGGACCCGGCCCAGGTTCGCCCGGGTGACCTCCAGGTAGTACCCGAAGACCTTGTTGTACGCGACCTTCAGCGAGCCGATGCCCGTGCGCTCCCGTTCGCGGGCCTGCAGCGTCGCGATCGATGTACGCGCATCGGCGCGGGTCTGGCGGAGCGCGTCCAGGCCCGCGTCGTATCCGGGCCGGATCACGCCGCCTTCCTGCAGCGTCGCGGGCGCGTCCGGGGCGATGGCCCGCCCGAGCATCTCGCGCACGTCCTCCATTGCGTCGAGGCCGGCGCCCCGCTCCCGCAGCCGGGGGAGCTCGGCCGCAGCCAGCGCCTTGCGTACCGGTGGGACCCGGTCCAGAGAGCGCGCCAGGGCGAGCAGGTCGCGCGGCATGACCCGCCCGAGCGAGATCTTGCCTGCCAGCCGCTCGAGATCGGCAACCTCGGAAAGCGCCCCGCGAACATCACGCCGCACCTCGAACCGTTCGAAGAACTCCGCCACCGTCTCCTGACGCCTCCAGATCGCGCGTGCTTCCACAAGTGGCGCCAGCAGCCAGTTCCTCAGCGTGCGCGCGCCCATGGCGGTCACGGTGTCGTCAAGCACCGAGATGAGGGTGGCGCCCTGGTCTCCGGGACGCAGCGGCTCCGTCAGTTCCAGGTTTCGGCGCGTCATTTCATCGACGACCATGGTCGAACCGGGACGGCGCAGGACGGGAGGCTGCAGGTGCCCCACCCCGCCGGGCCGGATCTCGGCGACATAGGCGAGCAGGGCGCCCGCGGCGCGTACCGCGGGCGCATCGCCCGCCTCGATGCCGAAGCCCCGCAGGGAGAGTACGCCGTAGGCACGCCGGGCCTCCTCGCGCGCCGCTTCTTCCCCGAAGATCCAGTCGTCGCGACGGGTGAGCAGCGTATCGGGCGGCGCGCCCGGCGGAGCCCGTCCTTCCAGGGAAGCGGGCAGGAGCAGTTCGGCCGGCGCCAGCTCCCCCATGCGGGCGGCGAGCGCCTCCTCGCCCACCACTTCGAGCACCAGTTCGCCGGTGGACAGGTCGAGAGCGGCCAGACCGCGCGTCTGCCCGTCCGCGGGCGCGAGCGCGACGAGGAAGTTGTTGCGTCGGGCCTCCAGCAGTTCGTCGTGGACCACGGTGCCCGGAGTGATGGTCTCCACCACCTCGCGGCGCACCAGCCCCTTGGCCGCCCTGGCGTCTTCGACCTGGTCGCAGATCGTCACCCGGCAGCCCAGCTTCACCAGCTTGCGCAGATAGTCGTCCAGCGCCTTGGCGGGCACGCCCGCGAGCGGCACCTGCCGCGCCGCCCCGTTGTTGCGCGCCGTCAGGGTCAGCCCCAGCAGGCGCGCACCCTTGCGCGCGTCCTCGTTGAAGAGTTCGAAGAAGTCGCCTACCCGTATGAACACCAGGGCGTCACGGTGGCGCGCCTTGACGGCCCGCCACTGGCGCATGAGGGGGGTGTCCTGAGTCATGGCGTGACGCCGACGCCGGAGATCATCCCTTAAGACTCGTCCTGATATTCGCGAAGGAGTTGCGCATCCGAAGCGGAACACGCTGCCGGCGCGTCCCGCCGGGCCCCCAGCCGGGGCATGATCCAAGTTGTGGTGTCGCAGACCGTCCCGGAAGGGGGCGCGGCAGGGTGAAGCGCCGCGTCATCGAGCCGGCTCCTTGCCCGACTCCGGGTGTACCATCCGCCGGGTCGCCAATACCCGGCGATACCCAATCTCGAATGGAGTTGCTGATGATAGATAAATCATTGCTGAATCATGTCTTGCCACTACTTGTGATCGCTGTCGCGACGGCATGCGGCGGAACCGGAAGCGCCAACACGGACCTCCCCATGCCGGAAGCCCTCGGCGCCACCCTGAACGGCGGGGCGGCTCCCGACGGCGTTACCCTCGAGTCCATTTCGGAGGGGAGGATCCTCTTCAACGCCCGGGCCACCTGCTCCGCGTGCCACGGGGCCAACGGAATGGGCGGGCAGCTGGCGCCCAACCTCGCCGACGACGTGTGGCTCAACTCGGACGGCAGCTACGCCGGCATCATCGAAGTCATCGAAACCGGTGTCCTCGAGCCGAAGGAATACCCGGGCCTGATGCTTCCCCGCGGCGGGCTGGGCCTCTCGGACGAGGAAGTCAGTTCGCTTGCGGCCTTCATCTGGAGCCTGGGCGTCCGCGGATAGTCGCGGTGCCTACCTGATGGCGTCTCCGCGCCGCGTCCGCACGCCGGCGCGGGGGTGCCTCGGCCGAGCTGTCTCGCCGGCGGAGGTGCGCCGTGCGAGCAGCCACTCCTCCAGAAGATGATGGTGGGGGAGGGCGCTGGCCTTCATCAGCCGGTCTGCCCGGCGCAGCCCGAGCAGCGCCGCGTCCAGGCTCTCGCGGTTCCAGCCCCGGCTCTGCCCCTGGATGCGGCGCGCGAGCCAGCGCTGGTGGGGGGGAAGCGCGGCCTCCAGCCCGGACAGCCCGCGGTCGAGCACCAGCCCGATGCGGAGGAAGTGGGTGGTGAGGCCCATGACCAGGAAGACGCCTGATTCGCCGCGCAGGAAGAGCTCGCCCAGGGCGGCCGTGGCTGCCGCAAAGTCGCGTCCGCCCACCATGTCGAGCCAGCGCCAGGGATCGAGGCGGGGAATCCGGATCCCTCCCTGCTCCACCGTCTCCACCGTAATCGGACGACCCTCGGGGGCCATGGCGACCAGCTTGGCGATCTCCTGCGCCAGCACGCCCAGGTCCGATCCGACCGCCGCCGCCAGCGCGCGCGCGGCGTCTTCGTTCATCTCCGCGCCGTGCCGGTCGCGGCACCACGAGACCAGGAAGCCGGGCAGGTCGTTCGCCCGCACGGGACGGAACTCGAGCGAGCGCGCAGCGCGCACGATGTCCCGGTAGAAGCGCGCCCTGGACCGCGTCGGCCTGGTAGCGGTCAGAATCAGAGCCAGTCCCTCCGGGGGCGACGCGGCCATGTCGAGGACCAGCTTGCGTGCCGCCGGCTGCGGGGCCAGCGCCTCCGCGCCATGGACGAGCACAACCCGCCACTCGGCCATCATGGGGGGAGTGGCCAGCACCGAGGCGAAATCGCGCACATCCAACTCCGGGCCGCGCATGACATCGAAGTTGAAGTCGCGGGTCGCGGGGTCGAGGTGCGCCTCGGCGATCTCTCTCGCAGCCTCGCGCTTGCGGAAGTCATCTTCGCCGTGGAGGTAGAAAACCCCGCCTCCGTGCCCTCCGAGCGCGCGCCGGTAGGTGGCGGGGATCATGGCCTGCCGGGAGGTGGATTCCCCGTCAGCGTTGGGAGAGGGCCGAGTATTCGTAGAGCGCGCGGGTAGTCCACAGGTCGTCGCCGTCCAGGCCGGGGTCCAGAAGGCGAATGCCGCGATACCGCACGGTGCCGGAGGGGGCATCCACCCGCTGCGAGGGGGGTTCGGAGACAACGATGGGCGGAAGCGCGACCTCGGGAGTCTCTCGAACGAGTTCCGGTCCCCATACGGCTGCGGCCACCAGAATCGTGGCGGCGAATGCCACGCCCAGGCGGGTGAAGGACGCGCCGTGGCGGCGGCGCGCGAGATCCTCCTGGACGTGGTAGATGCGATGCTGGAGTCGAGGATGGAAATCTTCGCCAACGGCCACGCCGGGGACGGCGCGCAGCAGTGCCAGGCTCCGCTTCACGGTATCCGAGTAGCGCCGACAGTCCGCGCACTCCGCAATGTGCTGCTCGAACACGCCAGCATCGCTCGCTTCACCGTCATGGAACTCGGAAAAGCGCTCCAGAAAGCCGTTGCATTCCATGTCCGTTCTTATACTCGCGATCCTTGCGACTCTTCTCTTGCGAGCCTGCGCCCGCTCAACCGTGGTCCGGCGAGCCGAGCCCGCGCCGGTGGCGCCCGTCAATCCCCGTCGAGTTCTGTACTTGAAGTACAACGCTCGGGTTCCCCCGCGGGCTCGCGGTACGGAGACTACGGACAAAGCGATGAAACGTCTGCTACCGGAGGGGGCGGGACGAGGTTCCCGCCCCGGGGTCGAGGCTGGCAGGCATGGACTGTCGCGGGTGCACAACCCGAGCCGCGGGTGGCGTTCGCGAGAGCTGTTCGGGAGGCCGGACCGGGTGAGTCGTCCGGCGCGCCGCTCAATCCAGCATGGGTGCGACGATGCGCGCGAAGTTGTTGCGCGCCCGGTTCAGGCGGCTCTTCACCGTACCCAGGTTGACTGCGGTGATCTCGGCGATCTCCTCGTAGGTCTTCCCCTGGAGTTCCCGTAACACGAAGACCACCCGGTGATGCTCCGGCAGCTCGCTGACGGCCTTCTCGACGACCCTTCGCAGGTGCCGCTTGCGGTACAGATCGTCGGGCTTGTAGGAGTTGTCCTCCCATTCCAGCGGCCGGTGGTCCGCCTCCCAGTTCTTCTTGATGGTCTGGAAGAAGACGAGGGGGTTTCGCGAGCGGTTGCGCAACTCGTTCTTCGCCAGGTTGCTGGCGATGGTGTAGATCCAGGTGGAGAACTTCTTGGTGGGATCGAAGCGATGCAGGTGGCGGTAGACCCGGATGAAGGTCTCCTGTACCAGATCCTGCGCCCGCTCCCGGTCGCCGATGGTCCGGTAGACGAAGTTGACCAACCGATTGTCATACCGGTCCACAAGGACTCCGAAGGCTCGCTGCTCCCCTTCCAGAAACCGCTTCACGACCGCGCTGTCGTCCAGTTTCCTGAGCGCATCCCGGGTCTCGCGGGCCGGTCCCGCGGGCGTCATTGCCAGGCTCTTTTCGGTATTCATGTGGCTCCGCTGCCAGACGTGGCTTCTCGTGCCCTCGAACAGAACTTTCCTGCCTGCAGGTTTCGTACCAGCCGAATCACGCGTTCTCCCCGGGAATGCGCCCCAATTGCGTCCCCGGGATGGGACGGCCGTCTTCCTCCCGGGGGACGACGCCGTCCGCGGCCGAGCTTCTGCGGAAGGCGGCCGTAAAAAGCAGCGCCGCGACCGTCTTGCAGTCGACGATCTCGCCTGTGCGCACCATCTCGAGAGCGCGGGAGAACGGGAACTCATGCACGGTGATGAACTCGTCCGGGTCGCGGGAGGCGTCTCCCGCCGAGAGGCCGGTTGCCAGGAACAGATGGATGACCTCGTTGGTGAAACCGGGCGTCGTGAAGATTCGCGTCAGGTAGTCGATTCGGGCCGCGGCGTATCCGGTCTCCTCCGCCAGCTCGCGCCGCGCGCACTCCGCCCAGGCCTCGTCCGCCCCCAGCGGCAGCCCGGCCGGCACTTCATACAGGTATCCCCCCGAGGCGTAGCGGTACTGACGGAGGAGCAGAATCACGGGATCGGGCGACCCCGGCGCGTCCACGAAGGGCACCACCGCGGCGGCGCCGGGATGCCGGATGAGCTCAGGTTGCCCTCCGATCCGTCCGGAAAGCGCACGCG
>JAJEBS010000300.1 GCA_022822425.1 Gemmatimonadota bacterium
GGATCGGACTGTCTAGCGCCCACCTCATCGATGACAGCGGTCCAACCGCGCTCGCCATCCGGCTATGTGACTATTTCGAGACCCGGGCCAGGCTTCTGAACGAGTTCGTCGAGCCCAGGCTAATGATGGCGGATCAGGCCAAGACGATCTTCGAGGAGTTGCGGGAACAACTCGACCCATCTTGTCCCCTGCCATCGAATAAACAGAAGGGGGAGAAGGCTGGTCTCGCTCTCTTCACCGGAATCATCAACATGTTGATCGAGGCGTATGTGGATGGCTGCCCGGTGGACTACGACCCCCACAAGCTCACCACGGTTACGAGAGACGGCGCGCCGCTCCGCACGCTGTCACGGAGAGTGGACGGCGCGATGCCCGGGCATGTGGATCCGATCGCGATTTGGGAGATCAAGGAGTACTACCACACCACGACCTTTGGGAGTCGTGTGGCGGACGGCGTCTACGAGACGCTCTTGGACGGCATGGAGTTGCGAGAAGTCGCGCATCGGCAAGGGATCAATGTTGAGCACGTCCTGATGGTGGATGCCAAATACACTTGGTGGAACCAAGGGAAGTCATACCTCTGTCGAATCTTCGACATGCTCCACATGGGCTACGTGGACGAGGTACTCTTCGGAAGGGAAGTCGTCGAGCGGATCCCGGCGCTTGCGGCTTCATGGGCTGCCGCGTACCGGAAACGCGGTTCCCGCAGAAACGAGTAGGCGGCCCAACAATCCGCTTCACCCCCACTAGGGTCCGTGCTTTCATGGGCGGCGAGGTCACAGGTCTTTGGGGGGAACGACGAGCCTCTGATCCGCGTTCCCCATCCCGTGTGACGCTGGGCTGTGGGCGAATTCCGGTGCCTTGAGAGGCCCCGGCTCGACCTCCTCCCCGGCCCGGAGCCGGTCCAGATAGTCGGCCCAAGCCTGCATCATGTGCCTCCGCTCGGGCAGGAACTTCGTCCGGTTGTAGGCGCGGCCGTTAGGGTCCCTGACGCGGTGGGCCAACTGGTGCTCGATGAAGTCGGGCCGGAAGCCCAGCACCTTGTCCAGAATCGTGCGCGCCATCGCGCGGAATCCGTGAGGGGTCATCCGGTCGCTCGGTATGTCCAGCGCCCGGAACGCGCCCAACAGCGTGGCGGGGCTCATCGACTGCTCCCGCTTCGGATAGCGCGCGTTCGGGAAGACGAAGCGGTGATTTCCGGTCAGCGTGTGAACCTCACGCAGAATCCCGACCGACTGACGCGCCAGCGGAACGATGTGCGGCGTACCGGTCTTGCCGACCGTGTAGCGCCACTCGCCCGCCTCTAGGTCGACGCCGGCCCACTCCGCCTTGCGCAATTCGCCGGGCCGTACGAAGAGCAGCGGCAACAGGCGGAGCGCGCAGCGGGACGGGAAGCGTTCCCGAGTAGCCGTCCAGAAGCCGGAGCAGCGGGGCGACCTCCTTGGGGTCGGTGATTGCGGCGTAGTGCTTGATCTTGGTGGGCGGCAGCGCCCCGCGCAGGTCCCACGACACGTCCCGCTCCGCCCGGCCCGTCGCCACCGCGTAGCGTAACACCCGCCCGCAGGTCTGGAGGATCGTGTGGGCCATCGGCAGGTGGCCGCGCTCCTCGACGCGGCGCACCACGGCCAGCAGTTCCGGCGCGGTGATCTCGGCAACCGCCGTGGCACCGATGTAGGGGAAGACATCGTGCCGAAACTCGCGTTCCAGCCTCTTCGAGTGCCCCGTCGACCAATTGGGCGAGTGCTTGGGTTGGCGAGCCATTCGGTGGCCACGGCCTCGAAGCTGTTCTTCGCCCATTGCCGCCGGGAGACCGCGTTCCGCCCTACCCGTACCCCTCGTGGGGGCGGCGGTCGTCGATCCTGGGCCACCCCACGGCCCGTACAATACCCGAAACTCTTCGAAAGAGGCCGGAAACGGCCTCTGAGCCCGTCGCGGAGCGCTGCGGCACGCAACGTCAGGTCTCGTCGCCCGCTTCCCGACCCTCCAGATACCGCGCCCAATCGTCCATGAGCCGACGCCGACGCTCCAACAGGTCAGTCCGCCGGTATGCGGCCTCGATGGGGTTGCGGACCTTATGCGCCAGCGCCTCCTCCGCCACCTCGCGGGGATGATCCGTCTCCTCGGCGGCCCAATCCCGGAACGACGACCGGAATCCGTGCGGCACGGCGGCGATCTCCAGCGCCCTGAGCAGTTGAGACATCGCCGTGCTCCCGAGCGGCTTTCCGCCCACACTCGGAAACACGAGGGGACTGCCGCGACGGAGCGTCCTCGCCTCTTCGAGGATCTCCAACGCACGACGGCAAAGCGGGACGCGGTGCTCGCGATTCCCCTTCGTCCGCGGGGCCGGGATGATCCACACGGCCTCGTCCCCGTCGATCTCCCTCCACACCGCCCCGCGAACCTCTCCGGAGCGGGTCGCCGTCAGCGCAAGAAACTCGATGGCCAGCTTCACGACCGGCCGCGCGTTCGAGGCCCGCACCTTCCGGATGGCGCTCGCCACCTCGCCGTGCGGCAGCGCCCGCATGTGCCGCACGACCTTCCCCTGCGCCCCGAGGACCGGGCCGATCCGGTCGCACGGGTTGTCGGGCCTGTAGTCCATCGCCACGGCCCACTCCATGACTGCCCGGATGCGCTGGCGCAGCTTCCGCGCCGTCGGCGGCTTGTCGTGCCACATCGGAGCGAGAATCCCCACCACGTCCGCGCTGGTCACCTCCGAGACCGGCATCTCCCCGTTGCGGGTAAAAACGTGGCGCTTCAGGCTGCCCAGCCAGAGTTGCGCATGGTCGGGCGAGCGCCATCCCGGCCGCAGCTGATTCCAGACCTGTCGGCCCGCCTCCTCGAAGGTGGGTGTGGACTCGGCCCGCCGCTTGTCGGCCAGAGGGTCGCCCCCGTCGCGGGCCAGCTTCCGGTTGGCGAATGCCTTCTCCCGGGCCTCCTTCAGGGAGACTAGGGGGAAGCCGCCGAGCCCGAGTTCGGTTCGGCGGCCCCGGATCGTGAGGCGCTGAATCCATCCCCGGCTGCCCGTGGGCCGGACATCGAGATAGAGCCCGTTCCCGTCGCAGTAGCGTCCGGCACGGCTCACGGTGCGGACGAAGGCGGGCGTGAGCGCGTTGTGTGGATGCTGGCCGCGCGGCTTGCGTTTCGGAGGTCGTCTGGGGAGCGTCATACCCACCATTATATACACCACCCATTGGCGGATGCAAGGGGATATCCCTGATCCGCTTGAGACACGAGATGTTTCCGGTCACCGCTGTAACACGTTATATAGTAGATGTTTATAGACCTTACGGGACTCTACTGGACGGCTGGGCAGCTCTTTATCAGCATTCCTTCCAGGAAGGGGGTTGAGCCGATGAAGTCCGGTACGCTCGCCATCATCGGGGGCGCGGTCGGCGCCGTCGGTGCCCGGGCGCTAAAGGCGCCGTTCCCGGCTCCGGGGGCCAACCCCTACCTCGACCTCGTCGCCCACCACGATCCGGGCCTGCACGCCGCCCTCCGCGTCTGGCATTACGCCTGGCCCGCCGTCGCCGTCGTGCTCGCGGGCTGCTTCGCCCTCTCGGTCTGGCGGGTCTGGCTGCAGCCGCTCTTCCGCGTCCGGCGGCGCGGCAGGCTCCCCGCCTGGCCCGCTGCGCCCACCGACGAGACGCCCTCGCTCGTGATCGGCGAACTGCACCACCCGACCGTGCCGAGAGAGAGCGAAGAGCCGTCCTGGCTCGTGATCCCCGAGAAGGGACTCTACACCGGCACGCTCATCGTGGGAGCGGTCGGCACCGGCAAGACCAGCGGGTGCATGTATCCGTTCGCCCGCCAACTCCTCACCTGGCGGGCCGACGATCCCGGCCGCCGCGCGGGCGCGCTCGTGCTCGAAGTCAAGGGCGACTTTTG
>JAJEBS010000002.1 GCA_022822425.1 Gemmatimonadota bacterium
GTCGGGAGCGAACAGGATGTCTCTCTTCTGAAGGGCGTTGCCATGCCTCGGCGCGGCCAACTGATTATTGGCCGAGCCCGCGACGATGTCCACGCGCAGGCGTGCGACCGTCCGGTCGTTGATCACCCCGCCCAGTGCGCACGGGGCGAAGATGTCCGCGGGCACGTCGTAGATTTCCTCCGCGGCGACCGCGGTGGCGCCGAACTCGCGTACCGCGCGCTCGACGCTGCCGGCATTGATGTCGGCGACCGTGAGTCGCGCACCTTCGGCAGCGAGTTCGGCGCACAACCGGTACCCGACGTGTCCCACGCCCTGGACGGTAACGTGCCTGCCCTCCAGGCAGGGATCGCCGTAGCGCTCCTGCGCGCACGCCCTGATTCCCTGGTAGACGCCGTGGGCCGTCGCGGGAGAGGGATCCCCGGAACCTCCGCGAACCCCGACCACCCAGCGGGTTTCCGCGCGCACGAACTCCATGTCGTCCACGGAGGTGCCTACGTCCTCCGCAGTGATGTAGCGCCCGCCCAGAGACTCCACCGCGCGGCCGTGGGCCCGAAAGAGCCGCTCCCGGTCGCGGGGGCGTTCATCCGCCAGGATGACGGACTTGCCCCCTCCCAGATTCAGGCCGGCGATGGCCGCCTTGTAGGTCATGCCGCGCGCGAGGCGCAGGGCGTCGGTCAGGGCGTCCGCCTCGCTGGCGTACCTCCACAGGCGGGTGCCGCCCAGAGCCGGACCCAGCGTCGTGTCGTGGATGGCGATGATGCCCCGGTAGCCCGCCGCGGGCTCCGACCAGAATGCCAGTTGATCGTGGCGGAAGGCCGCCATCTCCTCGAATATCTGCATGCTCAATACCCTTTTTGTCCTGTCTTGCTCGCCATCACGCGCCACTGCCGGCGCGGGCGCTGGTCACCCCGTGGCGACCGTGGCCCCGAACCCGCGCGCCGCGATGATGCGCAGTACTTCGCCGGTGGCCTCGCAGATGCCCGTGCCGCTGGCGTCGCGCATCAGTTTCTCGACGGGATAGTCGCGCATGTATCCGTACCCCCCGAAGATCTGAACCGCTTCCCGGGCAACCGATACGGCCGCGTGGCTCGCCGCCCACCTCGCCATGTCGGGGGTCGCCGACAGGCCGGGGCGATCCGTCCAGGAGGCCAGGCCGATCCCTCCTTCGGCGCCCGGCGCCTCGAGGGCGACGGCGGTCTCACGCACCAGGGCGCGCGCCGCTGCAATACGGGTGGCCATGCCGGCGAGTTTGTGCCGGATGGCTCCGAACGCCGTGAGGACGCGCCCGAACTGCTCGCGCTCGCGGGAGTAGCGGGCGGCGTGCTCGAAGGCGGCCTGCGCGATGCCCAGGGCGACCGCCGCGCCACCCAGGCGGGCCAGGGGGAGTACCTCCCGCGCGTATTCGTCTCCGCGCGGGGGGCGCCCGATCACCCGGTCCGCGGACACCGCTACGCCATCGAGCTCGATGTCCACGATCTCGGCCGCGCACAGCCCGAGGGTCTCGCGGCGACGTACGACGCGATACCCGGCGGCGGAGGTGTCCACCAGGAACGCGCCCAATCCGCCTCCCGTCTCCCCGTCCGGGTCCGGGCGGGCGAAGACCACGGCTGCCCCCGCCCTGTCGCCGTCCACCACCCAGTGCTTGTGGCCGTCGAGCCGCCAGCCGTCGCCGACCGGAGTGGCGATGGCATCCCCGGCATCCTCGGCATCCGCCGCCCCGCGGTCCCCCAGGGCGAACGCGACCAGGCGCGCTCCGGACGCGATGCCGGGGAGAAGCTCGTGTTGCAGCTCTTCCGATGCATGGGCGAGCAGGAGGCTTGTGACCGGTCCGTTCTGCATCGACACGGACAGCGCCACGCTGCCGTCTCCGCGGGCGAGCTCCTCCGTCGCCGCCAGGCAGGTGGACAGGTCCAGCCCGAGACCGCCGAACGCTTCCGGAATGCCCATCCCCAGGAAACCGAATTCGGCGAGCATCCCGAGGACATCCTCGTCCAGGCGGCGGTGGTCGTCCCAGCCCGCGGAGCGCGGTCGAATCTCACCGTCCGCGAACTCCCGGGTCATCTCCCGGATGGATCGCTCCTCGGGGGTCATGGAGCGCCATCCATCACGGGGGCGTCCCCGGCGCGGGCGCCGGCCCGGAGCGGCCGGGATCACCGCCGCCGGCCGGCGTTCCGCGCCAGGGTACGCTACGCATGGGAATGGAATCCGCGTCCGCTCTTGCGCCCCAGCCAGCCGGCCGCCACGTACTTGCGCAGCAGCGGGGCGGGGCGGTAGCGGTCGTCGCCCAGCTCCCGGTGCAGCACTTCCAGGATGCCGAGGCAGGTGTCGAGCCCGATCAGGTCGGCCAGCGCGAGCGGTCCCATGGGATGATTCATCCCCATTCGCATGACCGCGTCGATCGCCTCCGCCTCGGCGACGCCCTCCGTGAGGGCGAAGATCGCCTCGTTGATCATCGGCATGAGGATGCGGTTGGAGACGAAGCCCGGGAAGTCGTTCACCTCCACCGGGGTCTTCCCCAGGCGGGTCGCAAGCTCCACCACCGTCCGCACCGTCTCGTCGCTGGTCCGGAGCCCGCGCACCACCTCCACAAGGCGCATGACCGGCACGGGGTTCATGAAGTGCATGCCGATGACGTGGTCGGGGCGGGTCGTCCGGGCGCCCATCGCCGTGATCGAGATCGAGGAGGTGTTGGAGGCCAGGATCGAGCCGGATGGAGCGAGCCGGTCCAGCTCGGCGAAGAGGCGATACTTGAGCGAGGCGTCCTCGGGAGCCGCCTCGACGGCAAGTTCCGCGTCGGAAACCGCCCGGGCGAGGTCGTCGGTCGCATGGATGCGGGAGAGCGCGGCGGTCTTCTCGCCCGCCTCGAGTCGACCCGAACGGAGTTGGCGGTCCATGTTGCGGGCGATGGTCGCCATGCCGCGCGCGAGCGCTTCCTCCGCGATGTCGTAGAGGACCACTTCGAGCCCGCAAAGAGCTGCGACGTGGGCGATGCCGTTTCCCATTGTCCCGGACCCGATCACGGCAATGCGTCGCATGGGCTCTGTTTCCGCCATCAGGATGCTCCGGGAGTCAGCGATCGTCGCGAGCTCGGGACCTCAGCCGGAGTGCGATCGCCATGGCCACCAGCAGTTCGATCGAATCGCCGAGCGCGAATGGCAGCACGGCGCTGCGGAATACCGCCATGGGAGGGGAGCCGGTGAGCAGGGACAACTGGGCCGCGCCCGCGAGGTAGATGACAAGAAGACCGGCCACCAGCCCGAACAGGATGCGCGGGGCGCCCGCGTGCCGCGGGCCGGCCAGCCATCCGCACAGGCCGGAAGCCAGGGGGAAGGCGAGAATGAAGCCGCCGGTGGGGCCAACGAGCGCCGCCGGCCCGGCCGGGATCGCCGCGAACACCGGTGCGCCACTCACCCCGAGCAGCACGTAGGCAGCCATGCTCGCCGCTCCCGCCGACGGCCCCAGCACCAGTCCGG
>JAJEBS010000128.1 GCA_022822425.1 Gemmatimonadota bacterium
GTTAGGCATCGGGCTTTCTGGCACCATAAGGAAAGACGACCTCTGCCCCCGCCCTCCTCTGACCTATAGTTTCAGTCCGGCGGGGTGGCCAGCCCCGGATGGCCATGAGCTGTTAGGCCATGTCAGCTTCCAACCTGCGCGACCGGCGGGAGAATCGCCGTCAAACGGCGGGAACAAGGGCGGATCAAAAGTAAGTGTCAATCACGGGGCAACGAAGGGTGTGGCATGGCGACTCATGGCTGATTCCCTCGCCGATCTGTGCGGCTCTTGTCTGCTCACTCACTGGATTCCGTCGTCACGTTCTAGTGCGGGGGCATCCATCCTGAACCAGTGCGTAGTTTGGGGGGAACCGTGCGTTTGACTCCGCCGAAGTGGCAGGCGACCGTTTAGGAGTTGGCGCGAACCGTGCCGGAAACTCCGGGCAACAGGTCCCCGGCGCGGACGACCCCGCAACACCGGGAGCTTGATGGATTCGCACCGGACAGCTTCCAACCTGCTCGGGCGGCGCGCGCCCGCCGAGCGACCTCTCGGCGAGATAAGAGCTTCAGTCAAATGAGACTACTACAAGCCGCCCTGGTCGCGGCCACCGTCCTGGCCGCGTGTGACGACAGAACCGCCCCGGTCTCCCTTGACGAGGAGACCCCGGTGAAGGTCGGCTTTCTGGTCTCGGGCGTCCGCACCTTCTCGAACGGTGCAATGATCGCGGTGGACGAGGTCAACGGGCGCGGCGGGTTGTTGGGCCGTTCCGTCGAACTGATCGGCCGGATGGGCCTGGCGGAAGCGGCGGAAGCGGTGGATACGGCGGAAGCGATGATCCTCGGCGACGAAGTGGTCGCCCTCATTGGACCCAACCGCTCGGCGCACGCAATCATGGTAGGGGCCGTCGCGCAACGCCACGGCGTCCCGATGGTCACGACGGCGGCCACCAATCCGGGCGTGACTGCGGCGGGCGACCTGGTCTTCATGGCCGCATTCACCGATCAGTTTCAGGGACGGGTCATGGCCGATTTTGCGTTCGAGATGCTCGGCACGACGACGGCTGCCGTCCTGACCGAGCGGGGGAACGTGTACAGCGAGGGCATCGGAGACTTTTTCGTCGCCCATTTCCGTAGCTTGGGCGGGACGATCGTCGCCGATGAGTCCTACGAGCGTGGCCAGACGGACTTCACCATGCAACTGACGGAAATCGCGGCTTCGGCTCCGGCGGCGCTGTTCCTTCCCGGCTCGGACGAAGAAGTTGCGCTCCTGACCGCGCAGGCGCGCGCCCTGCCGCTACGCGATGCCGATGGCGAGCCGACGGTGTTCCTGGGGGGCCGATGTGTGGGACAACCCGGCGCTGCTGGAACACGAGGAAGCCGCCGTGGATGGCAGCTTCTTCAGCACTCACTTCTCGCCGGACACCGACGAGCCGGCCGCACGCGCATTCGTCGATACCTATCGTACGCGGTACGGGATCGACCCCGCGGGCGGAGACGCGGTGAGCTACGATGCGGTCCGGCTGTTTCTGGAGGCCGCCGCCCGGGCGGGCAGTCTCGATGCGGATGCCGTCCGGCGGGAATTGCTGGCTACCGAACGGTATGCCGGGGCGACATATATCTCACACTACAACGAAGTTCGCCATCCGACCAAGAGCGCGGTCATCATGACCATCGCTGACGGCGTGAAGAGATTCTACCAGCAGGTGGATCCGTAGCTACTCCCGAATCGAGGCTGGGCGTGGCGAGGCGGGCGACAGATCTGTCGCCCGGGCCGATGGGGACCCGCAACCGCGTCGACCTGCCACACTGTCGGCGTCCAGCGCAGTCGCTATGACGTTGTTCTCGATCGGCTTTGACATGCCCGAGACCGCGCACCTGGATGGTGCGTCGTCGTTCGTCTTCGCCATTCCCGCGCCCGGGGGATGGGCCGGAGCCATCGAACGCATCACGCTCGAAGGACCCGGCGGAGTCGCCTCCTTGGACCCAGAGACCCACGCACCCGCCATCATCGTCCGCGATCCGACCTACGGGCACGTGCTCGGCTTGCTCACCGATCCGCCGCCCGCACTGCTGTCCTCCTCGGACGACCGGGCGAACTCGCCGCTTTCCGGCTCCGACATCGTCGTCAGCGGCGTAAGCCACGAATTGACTTCGTCCCTCGGTGCATCGTCGTTTCAGTGGTGTACGTCTCATCAGCTTCGCGCGCGGGACGGGCCGCATTCGGGCCGTCCGACTGCCGCGCGCAACCTCTTGAAGGAAGGGCGACTCGATGCGACGATGGCTCCACTCTCTTGCCGCTGCCGTTTTCGTCTTTGGACTTCTGGCTGGCGGCTCACTTCCGGGGAATCTCGCTGCACAGGAGAGCGGTACTCTTGCGGGCGCGGTGCTCGACGCCGCTACGTCCCGTCCGTTGGGGGGCGCCCGCATCGAACTGGCCGCGCTGGAAAGGTTAGTCCTGTCGCGGGAGGGGGGTCGCTTCGTCATGGCCGACGTTCCTGCTGGCACCCATCGGATTCAGGTCGAGATGCTGGGGTACGAAACCCTGTCCCGGTCCGTGACCGTGACCGCGGGTGATGCCGTCGTCGTCGAACTGCGGATGGAGCCCGAGGCGTTGCGCCTGCACGAACTGGTGGTGACCGGCACGGCCTTCGCGGAGTCGCCCGTCGAACTCCCCTACGCGGTCTCGGTCGCGGGTCGCCGGACGCTCGCCGAACAGGGCTCGCCGCAGGCGTTCGACTTCTTCCGGAACCTCACCGCCATGCACGGCATTCTCGGTGCCCGCCAGGGATGGTACAGCGCGCGGCCGCCCGGCCTCGTATCGGAGACCGTGGCGTCCGTCAATCTTCGGGGGCTGGGGGCTTCGCGGACCCTCGT
>JAJEBS010000196.1 GCA_022822425.1 Gemmatimonadota bacterium
GTCGGGAATACCGCTGACCTACCTGTTCCTGCTGGTGAGCCCGGCCATCGCGCTCGTCGTCTCCTTCAACACGTGGCTGTTCTCGGCGTACATGGTGGCGCTGATCGGGCTTCTCTATCTGCGCCGCTCCCGCCTCTACACCTTCGAGTACGTGGCGGTGCTCGTGTTCAATCTGGCCGTGGGCACGGTCGCTCGGCTTCTCTGGGACTCGCTGGCCCCCTACCAGCAGAACCGGGTGCTGGTGTTTCTCGATCCTGGTCTCGATCCGCAGCAGGCGGGGTACCACCTCGTCCAGTCCAAGGTGGCCATCGGCAGCGGAGGGCTGACCGGCAAGGGGTTTACGCTGGGCACCCAGAAGCGGTTCAACTTCCTGCCCGAGCAGCACACCGATTTCATCTTCGCGGTGATCGGCGAGGAATTCGGCTTCGTGGGCACGCTGCTGGTCCTCTCCGGCTTCGCCTATGTCCTGCTCCGGCTCATCCGCATGGCGACCGGAACCGGCAGTCACTTTGCAAGCTTCGTGCTCTTCGGTATCTTCGGCGCTTGGATTACCCACGTCTTCGTAAACACCGGAATGACCGTCGGGCTGGTGCCGGTCACCGGCATTCCCCTTCCGTTCATCAGCTACGGTGGCTCCTTTCTGCTGATGTGCTGGGTGGCTGCGGCGCTCGCCGTGCGCGCCGCCCGGCAGAACTGAACAAAGCCATGGCCTGGTTCAACAAGCCCAAGAAGCCGTTGCGCGCTCAGGATCGTCGGGATGTCCCGAGCGACGTCTTCAGGAAGTGTCCGCGATGCCGCGCCATCGTATACCGCGAAAAACTCACGCAGAACCTCTCTGTGTGCCCGGAGTGCGATTTTCACTTCAGGTTCGAGGCCTCGGACTATCTGCGTCTGCTGATGGACGAAGATTCCTTCAGCGAGGCGCACGCGGGCCTGGCCAGCGCCGACCCCCTGGGCTTCGTCGACTCGAAGCCCTACACCGCCCGGGTGCAGGTGGCCGAGCAGCGCGCGGGACGATCGGAAGCCATCGTGGTGGGTGCGGGCAAACTGGACGGCATCCCGGTGTCGCTGGCGGTGATGGACTTTTCCTTCATCGGAGGATCGATGGGATCGGTGGTGGGGGAGAAGCTGGCCCGAATCATCGACAGATCCCTGCGCGAGAATGTCCCGCTGGTCGTCGTGAGCGCCTCCGGCGGAGCCCGCATGCAGGAAGGGATCCTGTCGCTGATGCAGATGGCGAAGACGGCAACATTGCTGGCGAGGCTGCACGAGGCCGGCCTGCCCCACATATCCATCCTCACCAACCCGACAGCGGGCGGGGTCACCGCGTCCTACGCCATGCTGGGCGACGTCAACCTCGCGGAACCTGACGCCTTCATCGGGTTTGCCGGGCCTCGCGTGATCGAGGAGACGATCCGGCAGGAGCTTCCGGACGGGTTTCAGCGATCCGAATTCCTTCTCGAGCACGGCATGCTCGACTGCGTCGTGCCGCGCAAGGAACTGAAGGCCACCGTGGCACTTCTGCTGCGGCACATGTGGGCGGGGTGGAAGCCCCAGGGCTGAAGCCCTCCGGCGCCGCTCCACACCCGCTGGAGAATACGGCGTTGAAGGCCGGGGCACCCGCGGTGCGCGAACTGTTTCCGCGACTGGGGCATGGTGTCCAGTGGGGTCTTGAGCGGACCCGGTCCCTGCTCGCGACCCTGGGGCAGCCACAGCTCGCCTACCCGTCGATCCACATCGGCGGGACCAACGGGAAGGGGTCGGTGGCGGCGATGTGCGCCGCGATGCTGCGGGAGGCGGGCCTGCGCACCGGGCTCTACACATCTCCCCACCTGTGCGATTTCCGGGAACGCATCCAGGTCGACGGGCGTCCGGTCGAACGCGAGACCATGATGCGGGTGGCGGCCGACCTGCACGTCGCCGCGGACCGGATCGGGCCCACCTTCTTCGAAGCGACCACCGCCCTGGCGTTCGGCGTCTTCGCCGACCGGGAAGTCGACATCGCCGTGGTGGAGGTCGGGCTGGGCGGACGTCTCGACGCGACCAACGTGATCGTCCCGGTGGTGACCTGCATCACCAACGTCTCGCTCGACCACGCGGACTACCTGGGCTCCACGGTGGAGGATATTGCCCGCGAGAAGGCCGGGATCATGAAGCCGGGCATTCCCATCCATACGAGCGAGGCGGACGGGCGCGTGCTGCGAATTCTGAGGGATCGGGCAACGCAGACCGAGGCTCCCTTCTTCGCGCTGGATCCACTCCGCGACCTGCGAGACCTCGAGCTCTCGAGGCCGCGCACGAGCTTTCGCATGTCCTTCGACGCCTGGGGCGATCTCGAACTCTCGGTGCCGCTGGCGGGACGGCACCAGGCGATCAACGCCGCGCTGGCCGCGAGGGTGCTCGAGTCGCTTCCGGAGGAACTGCGACCCGCTCGACGAGCCGTCGTGCGGGGCCTGGCAGAGGTGAGTTGGCCGGGTCGGGTGCAGCTGGTGCGGCGGAGCGGCGTAACCTGGGTCTTCGACGTAGCTCACAACGTCGCCGGGATGGAGACGCTCGCCACCACCCTGCGGTCACTCGGTCTGCCGCGGCCGGTCGTGGTTCTCGCGGGCATCCTGGGGGACAAGGACTGGGGAGGCATGCTTCCGGGTCTCCTCGCCATCGCCGACGCAACGGTCCTGACCCAGCCTCCGTCCGCGCCCTGCGAACGAAGGTGGAACCCCGGACAGGTCGCGGCCGCGCTCGCACCACGGTTCACGGTCGAGGTGGAGGCGGACTTCGGCGCCGCTCTGGCCAGGGTGGCTGAACGCGCCCAGGGCGGCACGGCAGTGATCACGGGATCCTGCCACACGGTCGGCAGCGCCCTCGACGAGCTGTGCATCCAGCCGTTTCCAACCCCGTTCCGGGTTTGACGCGTCGAGCGAAGCGCATAGATTCGCCGCCATGCCAAAAGGGAAAACCTTCCCCAGACTTCCGGGCTTTCGGGACTTCGCCCCGGAGGCCCTGGCCGAGCGGGAGCACGTGTTCAGAAGCTGGCGCAGCATGGCGCGTCGCTACGGCTTCCAGGAATACGACGGGCCCCCGCTGGAACCGCTGGAACTCTACCGGGAAAAGAGCGGCGACGAAATCGTCGGGCAGCTGTACGCGTTTGTCGACAAGGGTGGGCGCGAGGTATCGCTGCGCCCCGAAATGACGCCGTCCCTTGCGCGCATGCTCGGCGAACGGAGCCGGGCCATGGCGAAGCCCATCCGCTGGTTTTCGATTCCGCAGCTCTTTCGCTACGAGCGGCAGCAACGGGGGCGCCTGCGGGAGCACTTCCAGTGGAACGTCGACATCCTCGGTGAAGCCGGGACGGGCGCCGATGCGGAAGTCCTGGCGGTAGCGGTCGACGCCCTGCGGGCGCTGGGCCTGGGACCGGACGATTTCCTGGCCCGGGTCTCCGATCGCCGCCTGCTGTCTGCGATTCTCGATGCGCTGGGCGTGCCGGGAAGCCGGATCGCCGCTACCTACGTCGACATCGACAAGTACGAACGCGTGGGCCCGGACCTGACGCGCGCCCGGCTGCACGAGTCGGCCGGGCTGGCCCCCCGGGCCGTGGATGCACTTCTGGAGATCCTGGACGGTTCCGGACTCGATGTGGTCGAAGACCTGCTCGGCGAACGTGATGCCGTGGGCGCCAGCCTCGCCGAACTGCGCCGCTACGAGGCGGACCTGACGGCGATGGGGCTTGGTGCGTTCCTTCGCTTCGACCTGCGCATCGTGCGCGGGCTGGCGTACTACACCGGCATCGTCTTCGAGCTCTTCGATCGCAAGGGTGAAATGCGCGCCATCTGCGGGGGAGGCCGCTATGACCAGCTGCTCGAGCGGGTCGGCGGCGAACCTCTTGCGGCAGTGGGGTTCGGAATGGGGGATGTGGTGCTCACCGAGTTGCTGCGCGATCGGGGACTGCTCCCTCGGCCGACCCCGTCGATGGACTGGTTCATCGCCAGCGTGTCGCCGGCCCAGCGTCTGCTGGGACGGGAAATCGCTCATATCCTGCGGGAGGCGGGTTCAACCGTCGCCTATGCTCTGGAGCAGCGTCCCGTGCGCAAGCAGCTCGCCATGGCCGCCCGGCAGGGGGCGCGCAGGGTCATACTTCTGGGGCCGGAGGAGACGGCGAGAGGGGTGGCGGTGATCCGCGACATGGCGCGAGGCAGTCAGCAGGAGGTCTCCCTGGCCGACCTGCGCCGAGGCAGGCCGGCGCCATGACCGCTCGCCGGGCAGGCCGGCAACAGCCGCCAACCCTCCTCGGGATTGTGGCGTGCCTGTGCGCCGGAGCCTGTTCTCCGGACCGCCCACCCGACGCGGGGGAGAACGCCGCACCCGCTTCGGCGCCCCCGGCGGCACGTTCGTCCTTCGGCGCCGATGATGCCGAGACGATGCCCCTCGTTCTCTTCGATGAAGTGCCGGATCCGGTTCTGGAACGCCGCCTCACCCTGCATCTGCTCGCCCGGGAGCGGGGCAGGCGGGCGCAATTCAGCCGCACCCTGCGGGAACTGCTGCCCGAACGGGCTGCCCGCGATTCGACGCTGGTGGCGATTCGGGCGATCGTCTACCATGCGGCGGTGCCATCGGGAGCGAGTGAGGGGAATCTGGTGCCCGTGGCCTGGGGCGAGTGGATTCCCCTGGAGGGCTGGTACGGCGAAGTGCGAACGGGTCGTGGCACGGGGCACCGGGTCTACTTCTACCATGGGGCGCCCCCGGAATGGTAGCCGACGGCAACAGGGGGGTGCGCAGGGACATGGCTCGCGCCGTGCGCCGGCTCAACATCCTCGAGTACTGCATTCTGGCGGCCGCCGCGGCAATGTCCCTGGGCGGAGGTGCGCTGGTGGCGCTGCTCCTGAACGAGTTGACGGGCGCGCCCTTCCGGATATCGTGGTTTGTCTCCTCGCTCCTGCTCTTCAGCGTGCCCGGCTTCTTCGTATTCCGGCGAGAGAGCAGGCGCAGTCCTTCCCGCGATGCCGCGGGCCATCCCCAGGATCAGACCAATGGCTGATGACAAGCGCCTTACGCCCCGGAGCGAGAGCTTCTCGGCCTGGTACAACGATGTGGTTCAACGCGCGGAGCTCGCCGACTATTCGCCGGTGCGCGGATGCATGGTCATCCGTCCCTGGGGCTACGCGATCTGGGAGCTGATGCAGCAGGGTCTGGACGGCCTCTTCAAGGAGACCGGCCACGAGAACGCGTACTTCCCCCTGCTCATTCCGATGAGCTTCATCGAGCGCGAGAAGGAGCACGTCGAGGGCTTCAAGCCGGAGCTCGCGGTCGTGAGCCATGCCGGCGGCAAGGAACTCGAGGAGCCCTATGTCGTGCGCCCGACCTCCGAAACCATCATCTACTCGATGTACGCCAAATGGGTGCAGAGCTACCGTGATCTGCCCCTGCTGCTGAACCAGTGGTGCAACGTGATGCGCTGGGAGCTGCGCACCCGGCTCTTTCTGCGCACCTCGGAATTCCTCTGGCAGGAGGGACACACCGCGCACGCGACGCGGGAGGAAGCCGAGGAGGAGGCGCGGCGCATGCTGGGGGTGTACCGCAAGTTCCAGGAGGACTGGATCGCGATGCCCCCGATCAGCGGGCTCAAGAGCGATTCGGAGAAGTTCGCGGGTGCCGTGCGAAGCTATTCCGTGGAAGCGCTGATGCAGGACAATCGCGCGCTTCAGGCGGGAACCTCCCACTTCCTGGGGCAGAACTTCTCGCGCCAGTTCGGCCTCACCTTCCAGAGCGAGGAGGGGCGCGAGGAGTACGCCTGGAATACGTCGTGGGGCGTTTCCACGCGCATGGTCGGGGGCATGGTGATGACCCACGGTGACGACAACGGCATCGTCGTGCCGCCGCGAATCGCTCCGGCTCAGGTCGTGGTCGTGCCCATCTGGCGCACGGACGCGCAGCGCGTACTGGTGCTGGAAGCGGCCGACCGCTTCCGCGACCAGCTGGTCTCGGCGGGGTTGCGCGTGCGCATCGACGCCCGCGACCACCTCAACCCGGGTGCCAAGTTCTACGAGTGGGAACGCAAGGGCGTCCCCTTCCGGGCCGAGATCGGGCCTCGCGACGTGGCGAAGGGGCAGGTGGTGCTGGCGCGGCGGCTTCCGTTCCCGGACGGGCAGCGCAAGCGCTTCCTGGCGCGCGAGGAAGCGGTGGCCACGCTGCCGGCGCTGCTCGACGCATTCCACGAAGACCTGCTCGAGGGCGCACGCGCGCGTCGCGAAACCAACTCCCACCGGGGGATCTCGGATCTCGGAGAGCTCAGGGAGATCCTGGATGCGAAGGGTGGACTGGTGTACACCGGATGGAGCGGCGACCCCGAGGTGGAGGAGAGGGTCAAGCAGGCGACCCGGGCCACGATCCGGGTCATCCCCGACGACGAGTTCGCGTCGTCCAGCCGGCCATCGCGGTGCATCGGCGGCGGAGTTGCCGAAATGGAGGTAGCGTGGGCGCGGGCATACTGAGGTGACTCCGCTGGCTCGCTCGGACGGCGTGCTCCGCTGCGGACCGTTCGCCCTCGACGACATCGCCGCTCGCTTCGGGACCCCCCTTTACCTCTACGATGGAGCCTTGCTGGAAGAGAGGTATCGCACCTTCGAGGCCGCTTTCCCGGGTGCCCGGCTGCTCGTGGCGTATTCGGTCAAGGCGAACGGAAACCTGGCGCTCCTCAACCGCCTGGCCCGTCTGGGTTCCGGCGCCGACATCGTCAGCGGAGGAGAGTTGGCGCGCGCCCTCGAGGCGGGGATTCCCGCGAAGCGGATCGTCTTCGCCGGCGCGGGCAAGAGCGAGGAGGAGCTGGGCGCCGGGCTCGAGGCCGGCATCTACGGTTTCAACGTCGAGAGCCGTGAAGAGCTGCGCCTGCTCGAACGAATCGCCGTCCGGCGCGGTGTTCAGGCCCGCATCGCGCTGCGCGTCAACCTGGACATCACCTCGCCCACGCCTCACGAGTACACGCGAACGGGACACGCCGGCACCAAATTCGGCGTTCCCGCCGGCGAGATCATGGACCTCTACCGATGGGCGGCTTCCCGGGCCGCGCTGCGGGTCGCGGGAATCGCGGTCCACATCGGGTCGCAGATCGTGGACGCGGAACCGTACGAAGCTGCCGCGCGCGACATCTTCGCCCTGGAGCGAGCGCTTTCCGATGAGGGCATCCCGCTCGAGTACGTCGACATGGGTGGTGGATTCGGTGTCGCCTACGGGGACGACGCCGAGATCGATCTCGCGCGCGTCGCCGCGGCGGTCCTGCCTGCCGTGACCGGGCGCGGGCTCCGGCTGGTTCTGGAGCCGGGTCGCTACATCGTGGGCGAATCCGGGACCCTCATCGTGCGCGTACTGTACGTGAAGCGATCCGGGAACAAGACCTTCGTGATCACGGACGGGGGCATGACCGAGCTGCTGCGCCCCAGCCACTATGGCGGGTATCACCAGGTCGAGCCGGTGCGCACGCGTCCGGGCGCCGAGACGGTTGTGAGCGATGTGGTGGGTCCCGTGTGCGAGGACGGCGACTTTCTCGCGCGCGACCGCGCCATCGAGCTGCCCTCGGCAGGCGATCTGATGGTGGTGAGGACCGCCGGGGCCTACGGTTTCTCCATGGCCTCGAACTACAACAGCCGCCTGCGCCCGGCGGAGGTGCTCGTTGCCGGCGGCGAACTTCACCTGATCCGTCGGCGGGAGACCTTTGCCGACCTGGTTCGCGGAGAGAGGATTCCGTCATGACCCCCGCCAGGCCGCGCGACCGCGTGCTGATCCTCGACTACGGATCGCAATTCACCCAGCTCATCGCGCGCCGCATCCGCGAGGAGCGGGTCTTTTGCGAGATCCACCCGCCGACGCGGTCCCTGGAGTGGATCCGGAGCTGGGCACCCAGCGCGATCGTCCTCTCGGGCGGGCCGTCCTCGGTCTACGAGGACGATGGCCCGGGGGTGGAGGCAGAGCTTCTGCACATGGATGTTCCGGTTCTCGGAATCTGCTACGGCATGCAGCTGATCGCCGAGCGCGAGGGCGGACGGGTGGAGTACGGGAAGCGCGAGTACGGGCGAGCCGAGCTGCGCCTGAGGGAAGCGGAAGGCCTGTTCGCAGGATTCGCGCGCGAAGACCCCGTCACGGTCTGGTGTTCACACGGCGACCACGTGGACCGTCCCCCGGAAGGGTATCGTGTCGTCGCTTCGACCGAAGGCCTCCCGGTGGCGGCCTTCCGGGCCGAGGACCGGGCCATCTACGGAGTGCAGTTTCATCCGGAAGTCGCGCACACGCCTGAGGGCGACCGGATGCTCTCCAATTTCCTCTTCCGCGTCGCCGGCTGCCGTCCAAGCTGGACGGCGAGCGCGTTCGTCGAAGAGAGCATCGCCGCCATCCGCGAGCAGGCGGCAGGCCGGTCCGCCATCTGCGGCCTCTCCGGCGGGGTCGACTCCTCGGTCGCGGCGACGTTGGTCCATCGGGCGCTCGGCGACCGCCTCACCTGCATCTTCGTGGACAACGGGCTCCTGCGGAAAGGCGAACGCGAGGGCGTGGAGCGCACCTTCCGCAGGCACATGGGGATGGAGCTGCTGGTCGCAGACGCGCGCGCAGAGTTCCTGGACGGGCTCGCCGGGGTCGACGATCCCGAACTCAAGCGCCGGATCATCGGCGAGATCTTCATCCGCGTGTTCGAGCGCACGGCGCGCGAGGCCGGCAAGGACGCGTCCCTGCTCGTACAGGGCACGCTCTACCCGGACGTCATCGAGTCCCTCTCCGTGCGGGGGCCGTCGGCGACGATAAAGACCCATCACAACGTGGGAGGGCTCCCGGACGACATGCCGTTCGAGCTGATGGAGCCGCTCAGGGAACTCTTCAAGGACGAGGTGCGCAGGGTGGGGCGGGAACTGGGCCTCCCGGAAGCGTTCGTGGCGCGCCATCCCTTCCCGGGCCCGGGTCTTGCCGTGCGTATCGTGGGCGAGGTTACGGGGGAGCGGCTGGAGGTGTTGCGCGAGGCGGACGCCGTCTTTCTGGAGGAGATCCGTGCCGCCGGGCTCTACGACGAGATCTGGCAGGCGTTCGCGGTTCTCCTGCCGGTGCGTTCCGTGGGCGTGATGGGCGATGCGCGCACCTACGAGTGCGCCGTGACGCTGCGCGCCGTGACCTCGCGAGACGGAATGACGGCCGACTGGTACCGGTTTCCGCCGGAAGTCCTGGCTCGCGCCTCCACCCGCATCATCAACGAGGTGGCGGGAGTGAACCGCGTGGCCTACGACATCAGCTCCAAGCCGCCGGCCACCATCGAGTGGGAGTGAGCAGGACGCGCCCCTCTCGCTCCGGCGGGGATCAGGACGGCGGAGCGGGGTCGTCCTCGGTGCGCAAGGCCCTGAGCGTGTCGTCGATTTCGGCCCACACCTCGACCATGAACTGCACGCGCGCCCCGTGGACGTCGGCGTACTCCAGCAGGTCGGCCTCGGTGATCCCCCTTCCGTCCAGGATCTCCGCCTTCGCCTCCGGACTGACCCGCCCATCGGGTGAATGGAGGGCCGCCATGCGCAGTTCCACATAGGTTCCCACAAAGACGTCCCGGGAGATCGTCCCCGCGGCCTCGGGCGCCTGTTCGCCGGCGCACGCCAACGCCGCCCACAGCAGGCTGCTCTTCACGAGGGCTCGTGTTGCGCGCGCCGCCACGGGCTTCATGCCTCGCGAGCCTCTCCGCTGGTCGCCGCCCGCCACAGGAGCAGGCAGAGACCGGCGAAGACGAGGGTGCCGACCAGCTCGGAGAATCCGGGGAAGAGGCCCGCGTACCAATCGTGGCCGAGGATCCACTGTGCAGCCCGCGACGGATCTCCGGTCATCTGGGTGACCAGGTAGATCGCACCGCCGATCGCCACCCCGACCAGAGCCGCCCCGGCGATCAGACCGGAGCCGAACAGAACACCCCGCTCGCGCTGCTCGGCCAGCGCCTCTCCGCCACCGTCCGGGTGCGAAAACCGGCGGGTCAGCGCGCGCCGCATCATGCCCCCCACGAAGATCGGGGTCATCAGCGAAACCGGCAGGTACAGGCCCACCGCGAACGCCAGCGACGGCAGCCTCAGCCCGAACTCGACGACGGCGGCCAGCGCCATGCCGACGATGACGAACATCCAGGGCAGGGTATCGGCCAGAACCCCGTCCACGACCAGCTTCATCAGGTTCGCCTGGGGCGCCGCCAGCTCCGCTCCTCCGATGCCGTACGACTCGTTGAGGACGATGAGCACCCCGCCCATCACCGCCGCGCTGGTGATCACCCCGATCAGCTCGCCGATCTGCTGCGAGCGCGGAGTCGCGCCCAGCAGGAAGCCGGTCTTGAGATCCTGCGAGGTGTCCCCCGCGATGGCCGCCGAGATGCACACCACTGCGCCCACCGCCAGCACCGC
>JAJEBS010000056.1 GCA_022822425.1 Gemmatimonadota bacterium
TGGCGAGTCCACGATCTCGGTAGATCACCATCGGATCGGGAGGCGCAGCCCTTGCCGGGACGCCGTTCCCGATGGCATGGGCCCCTGTGTCCGCGCCGCCCGCCAGCGTGTCGTCGAGGCGCGGCCGGAAGAGGTCTCCGAGGTTCTCGAGGAATCGCGCCAGGTAGTGGTCCGCGTCGGTCCGCGGTGTGAGGCCGGACACGAACGAGAGGCGCTCGCGGATGCGGCCAGACAGCCCGAGTGCCCTCCAGTGCTCGAAGAGTGCGCGGTAGCCTGCCCAGGTCGCCGGAGAATCCAACCCGAACAGGAGGATCTCGACCCCGAGGTTCGTCACGGCGGCGGCGCTGTCATGGAAGCCGCTTCGGCTGTCCAGCAGGACGACTGTTGGCTTCAACCGGGCCTCCAGACCGTCCAGAAGACGGCGCAGCCGCGCGATCCAGGGATCCTCCTCGGTGTCCATGTACACGCGCCCAAGCTTGGCGAGGAACTCTCCCGGAGCGCGGCCGTGCGCCGGCGCGATCCAGACGTTCCCCGGAAGTTCTCCCGCCCAGGCTGGACTCCCCACCATCTCCGGCAGAACGCGATCCCCCTGGCCGACCAGTTCCTCCACGAACCAGTCAGTTACGCCGAAGTCCGGTCGAACCGGCTCCCCGAAAAGCGCCGCCCCGAGGCCCGGCGAGTCGAGGTCCAGATCCACGACGAGGACATCCTCTCCCCGGTGCGCGAGGCGCCACGCGAGAACTGCGGCCGTCGTGCTCCGTCCGACGCCGCCCCTGACCGAGTAGAGCGTGTAGCGGATCGCTCGCCCGCCTGGATCCGGCCCGTCAACCGTCCACCAGTCGCTACTGGACGTGCGCCGATCTTCCAGGAAGACGCCAGGGGCGATCTCCTCGGCTGCGCCGTCCACCATGGCGAGAAGTTCCGGCCACACCCACAGCGGCTTTCGTCCGCTGGAATAACCGTGCGCCCCCAGTCGTGGGTAGAGCGCCAGGGTGAGTCGTTCGAGTGCTCCCCGCAGATCCTCGTCATCCTCGAATTCGTGCGAAACGGAGATGCTCACCTTGCCGTGCAGACTCCGGATCAAATAGATCGGGGGGGCGCTGCCCGGGAGCTGGATTGTCTCGAGCGCAGCCTGGATCTGGCCGCGCAACCGGTCGAACGACACGAAGGCCATGCTCATGACGAAGTCTCCTCCTCGACTCGCGAAACCATCCGCAGGATGCGGCGAGCCGCCTCGCGGTGCCGATCCACCGCGGCTCGGCAGGAATAGCCGGTCGCCGAGTATCGGTCATGATGGGACCAATCCGAGAACGGACTCCCGGACGGGAGGGCTCGCAGGGATTCCTTGCCGTGAGGCTTGCTGAACTCCTCGAACACCCTCCACAGATCGGGAATGTGCTTGCGGTGCTCCCTCCGGGCCGGATGACCCCACCGGTCCACGGGCATCCCGCGCCAGCCCATGATCGCCTTCAACGCGCACTCGGCGCTGAAGCCGAAGAGGTGATCGGCGTTCCCCCATCGCTGGTGCGCATAGAGGAGCTCGGCGTCATTCCAGTGCCGGATGTGCGCCCTGGGAAAGTGGGCCGCCAGGTTCACCGTTCAGAATCCTCCTTCGGCCCTCGGCGCGCTCCCTCCCCTGTCCGGACGCCGGGACACCGCCGGGACGGTAGCGCAGCCAAGGCTTCGAGGCTGGACGGCTCCGCCTCCGGATCTACCCCGTTCCCGTTTCTCGGGTTCCCAGGCCCGTCAAGACAGTTTGCGCGGCGCCGGGTCTGCCCGACGGACTCGACCGCGCGGGGAGAGCCTTCCCCGCAGAGCGCGCTCGGTGGCGCTGTTCGAATCGCTGCAGAAAGGACGCGTACGCCGGCATCACGGCCGACTCCGACGGGTGGCGCAGCGGAGTTCCCGTTTCGAGTTCCGGATACCGGTGGATCACCAGGGGTTCGGGGAGTGCGCCCGGGCCCCCACCCGAGCGTCGTCACGACATTCACGAAGGAGCTTCGCGGCGCTGTCTCGGAACCCCGCGAGGTAATCGTCGGTGTTCTCGGCCGGCGTCAGAGCGGAGACGAACGACAGGCGCTCGCGAATCCGCGCCGCCAGCCCGAGCGTTCTCCAGTGCTCGACGAGAGCCCGGTACCCCGTCCAGGTTGACGGAGAGTCCACCCCGAACAGGAGGACCTCGGCCCCGAGGTTCGTCACTGCGGAGCCGGCGCTGTCATGAAACCCGCTTCGGCTGTCCACGAGAACCACTGTGGGCTTCAACGGGGCCTCCAGACCATCCACAAGACGGTGCAACCGCGCGGTCCACGGATCCTGGGCAGAGTCCAGGTACACCCGACCGAGCTTCGCGAGGAACTCCCCCGGAACCCGCCCGTGCGCCGGCGCGACCCACACCCTTCCCGGCCGATTTCGGGTCCACGCCGGACTCGAGACCATCCTCGAGAGGACGCGAGCGCCCTGCCCGACCAGCTCCTCCACGAACCAGTCGGCGACGCCGAAGTCGGGGCGATGCGCTTCGAAGAGCATCGCCCCGAGGCCCGGCGACTCGATATCCAGGTCCACCACGAGGACATCCTCTCCCCGACGCGCGAGGCGCCAGGCGAGAACTGCGGCCGTCGTGCTCCGTCCGACGCCACCGGAGACCGAGTGGAGCGTGTAGCGGATCGGCCGGCCGGCCCCATCCGGCCCGTCAAGCGCCCACCAGGCGCTGTCGGTGGTGAGTCGGTCGTCCAGAAGAACCCCGGGGGCGACCTCCTCGGCTCCGTCCGCCACCGAGTCGAGCAGCTCCGGCCACACCCACAGCAGCCCCTTGTCGGGAGCGTAACCATGAGCGCCCAACTGTCGCTGCAGCGCGACGGAAAGCCGGTCGAGCGCTTCTCCCAGATTGTCATCGTGCTCGAATTCATCCGACGCGGAAGGCCCGGCCCGGCCATACAGGGTCCGGATCAGGTAGATCGGGGGGGCGTCCCCCGGGAGCCGGGCCGTCTTGAGCGCCGCCTGGATGTGAGCGCGCAACTCGTCGAACCGCACGAACGAGGTGCTCATGACGCGGTGTCCTTCTCGACCAGCCGAACCAACCGAAATACGCGGCGGGCGCCTCAGATCCGATCGACAATCTCCTGGATTTGATCTACTCTCTTGCCCGCCTCCAAATACTCCGAGTACGCCATCTCTGCGCCCTTGATCAAGGCATCGTAGTAAGTGATCCGACTACCAGGAGATATGGCCTCAAGCTGGTGCTTGGCGCGCGCAGGATCCTCTTTCAGCTCTGGAATCGCTCTTCCCAACACAAACACAACTTCAATGTTCGGCGCTTTCTCTCCCTGGCTACGCAATATCTTCTTCAGCTTATCCACGTATCCTGAACCTTGCTTCTGTAGCTCCAAGAGTTTGGGCAGGCGCTGCGCACGCTTCAGTTCTACGATAATGTGCTTGCCGGCATTGGTCCGATATGCGATGTCCACGCGGCTTAGCTTCTCCTTTGCGGTCAAATCATCGACAATCACACCATGCTCCCGCAGACGTGACTCGATCAGCTCACTGCCTGTTGCGCGCTCCCACGCCGCATCCAGCAACCACAGGTGGTCAAAGAGGTACTTTTGGAGCACCCTCTCGACGACGTCCTTGTCGACTAGACCTTGGAACGCACGTACAGCCTCCAAGCGCGACAGCACGATATCTCGATACAACGCGGCTTCCAGCGCATCGCGACCGGCAAGCAATTGCAGTAGCCCATCTGTGTCCTCCAGGTTGCCCACGAACTCGTCCGCCGATCCACGCAACTTCATGCGCTCGAACGCGAGAATCCCATGGCGATACAGCAGTTTCCGATCATCCCCGTCGTCCATCGGCAAAGCACCGAGCTTGGCGATCATCCTTTCAGCCGACCTACGGTGCCCCTGCTGAAGACCGTCCAACCATTTCTCCAAGACTGGATGGGTCGTCTTGGCGCGCTTCACCGCATGCTTTCGACGCCACTCCGTCCATCGACTCTCAACACGGGACAGGCTGGATCGCACGCATGACAGCAGCGCCACATAGCGCGGATCGTCTTCCTGAATCCGTTGCCGATCGCTCGTCGCGATGTCCGGTTCGTTGTCTCGATCGAGAAACTCCGCCTCAATTTGGCCGGTGAGGTACTTCGTATACAGTCGCCCGTCATTCACCCTGTCGAGGATGTTCTCCTGAAACAAGCGTCCCCGCGCCAAGACGACAATTCCATTGAGATTGCCGGCCTCTCGGCTGTCCAGGTCTTTCGGCTTTCGAGCTGTACCCAACCAACCACGAACCTTCCAATCGCTGCACACGTCCGGTGCCGCTGCGGGAAGAGATTCATGCTCCCTTATGTGCGCCATTGCCGACGGCGGAGCAGAGTAATCACCAAGGGTCCACAGGAACTGGACAAGCGACAAGTCTTCACGGTCTGCCAGAGTAATCGCTTCGTCGTCTATGGTCACCTGGAAACCGTGGGCCTCACCGATGATCGAGAAACGCCGGGCCAATCTCCTTCTGAGTGCCTTGACACCCTGCTGTAGCCTCGTCCGCTTGATCTTCTTGAGAAGAATGCGGGTACCCTCGGAAACCGTGACGTCTTGAGGCGTGAGTGGACGGGGATGATAGGCGCCGTCACGGCCGTCTAGTGATTCCCGGATACCCCTGACTGTCATGCGGAGGCCGTGACAATCACCATCCTTCGCCGACTGTATGTCGATCACGTCGGCGATCGAAAACAGCGACAGTTTTCCAAGACCCTTGCGGCCCATGACGCGCCTGCCACTGGCCGTGACCGCGCCGTTAGAGGGTGTCTGTCGGCGGCGGTAGCCGACACGTAGATACTTCTCGTTGATGTCGTGGACGGACATCCCCACACCGTCGTCCTCGATTGATATCCATTTCTTGTCAGGATCGACTTTGATGTCCACTCGCCCTGCGTCCGCATCCCACGCATTTGCGACTGCCTCGGTGAGGACGGCTGCCATGTTACTATAGAGATTGATGCCGAGATGGTGTATTATGTTGAGATCTACTGTCATCTCATAGGGCGACTGCGTGGCCGAGGTGCCGGAATCGGCCGATTGAGCTCGGCTGGTACTAGTCACATCGCTCTCCCCGCGTGGTGAAGCTTGACGTGACGAAGCAGACTGATTCCGATCGCACGGCCGAGATTGACGGGGACAGCGTTTCCGACCAAGCGACCTATCGCTTTCGCCGTCATGGTTCTTGCAGGCTCAGCGAACTGGTAGTCTGCGGAGAAGCTCTGAAGCAGCGCCCCTTCGCGCAGGGAAATCGCGCGATCCTGTTCCGGGTGCCCGAACCTGCCGCTACCAAATGCGAAGTACTGCGTCGTGATCGTGGGCGATGGGCGGTCCCACTCCATGCGCCCGTACACGCTGGGGTAGGTCTTCCCGCCGGGCTTGCGGTGGCAGGCCGCTCTCAGCGATTCATCCCAGTCTCGCCAGGTTCCCCCGGGTCTGGACGCGCGAATCCGCCGCGCATTCAAGGGTGATAGGCGGCACGCTCGGTGCATCGGGTCTGCGTGAGTCTCTTCACCTGCGTCAAGTCGTGGCATGTCTGCGATGGCGTCTCTCACACTGGCGTGACGGTGCTCGGGAGTGGTCGGCGACACAAGCCGGATCGGGCCAAGGGCCGAGGCGAGGACCACCAGGCGACGCCTGTACTGTGGCACCCCGTAGTCGGCGCAGTTGACCACCGCAGTTGAAACGTTTGTGAGCCCTTCTTCGCGGAGGGTCGCTACGAAGTCGGAATACACCTGTTCGCGGCGAAGCATCGGGACATTCTCCATCGTGACGAGATGGGGCTTCGTTTCTCGGATCAACCGGCCAAAATGATCCAGCAGATTCCACCGAGCGTGGTCGGCGCGTGGCCGTGATCGGCTATAGGTCGAGAATGGCTGGCACGGCGCACACCCCGCGAGGAGGCGGATGGACCCACGACTGAAGGCACCCGGGAGGTCGTCGGCAGTGACCGTCTCGATTGACTGCTCGAGGAACGGAACGCCATTGTTGTGGGTGTACGGGTAACGACAGGCTGGATCCATGTCAACGCCGAGAGCAACGTCGATACCGGAATCCTGTAGTCCGCGTGTCAGGCCACCAGCTCCGCAAAAGAGGTCAACCGCGTGGACCGAGCAACGAGGCGCGCCCGGAGCGGGGGTTGGCGCACCTCGCCCCGACTCTGAGGCGGTGGGGAGGCGCGTGTCCAGCACCTCAACGTCCCTCGGATGGTGATGTCCTGCCAGCCAGAGATCCCGGTCGTCGTGGCGCCCAGCCGATACGAGCGGTGGCTGTGTATCTGCGCATGAGCTCGCGGGGGACCAGGATGGCAGGGTGGTTGGCCCCGCGCCACACATCGGCCGGCGGACGACGCGGCTCTTCTCGCAGGGACGCGGGGGCGGCGGTCGCGGGGATCATGCCTGATTCTAGCCGGATGCCCGCACCTTGGAACAGGGTGTACGGGCTCACCCTCCTTTGGCAGTGAGCGATGATGGTTGGCGGATGGGCGCCGATGTCCGGGCGGTGACAGGAATGGTGGTATGGGGGCCTCTCGAGGAGAGGCGGAGGCTGCGGCCGGCCGCAGCCGCGCGGCGGAGCATCGCGGCGACGCGCGACCTCAGAGGGCGATCCGCGTGGGCACGGACTCGGCCGGGCTCGAGGGCTGACGCGCTCAGGGGTTTCGCCGGAGGATGGCGTCGTGGGGCGTCCGTTTCGAACCGCCGCTCGGCCTGATGACTGCGCGGGCGGCCGAGGGGTGGGGTCACCCGGCAGGCCGTGTCGAAGGCTGTTGGTCGGGCACACCCAGGTCTCGGTCGAGATGGCGATCCGGCGGTCGAAGGCGTTCGGCTCGACGCCGGCGGTCCACATCGGGATACAGATGACATACGATGCGTCGCGGGTACGCGGCCGCGCCGACGAGATCGCGGTCGAGCGCCTCGTGGTGGCGTAACCCGCCCTGCCCCGGACGACCTTGCCCCTGACGCCTGAACAGCAAGCCCGCGAGAAGATCGACAGGCAGCTCGAGGCCTGTGGATGGGCTGTTCAGGACTTCGCCTCCATGAATCTCGGCGCGCGGCGCGGCGTGGCCGTCCGCGAATACCCGCTGAGGTGGGTGGAGGACGGCAGCACCAGGACAGGCCACGCGGACTACCTGCTCTCCGCCGACGGATGGGCCATTGGGGTCGTCGAGGCGAAGCGGAAGGGGCACACGCTCCAAGGGGTCGTCGTCCAGTCGAAGCGCTACACCGA
>JAJEBS010000218.1 GCA_022822425.1 Gemmatimonadota bacterium
TACTACCCCCGTGACGGCGCGGTCTGGTTGGGCGTCAACCTCGAGGGCATGAAGTACGATGACTGGCCGGTCGCGCGACTCATCGAGCGAGAGATCTCCCGTCCGCTCCTCCTGACCCGGTGTCGCCGGCAGGTCGCAAGACCCGACAAAGTCACCGTGCTCTGGGCGCTCGATGCGTGGCCGTACTCCGCCCGACCCCGGATCAAGGAGGCGAATCTCGCCTCCACGCCGATCGCGCTGGGATCGGCTTGATGGCCAGGGCTGGGCGGAAGCCCTGCGAGGCGCGAGGGAATGTCTGGACCCCCGGAAGCGACATCGCGGCCGCAGGAGGGTCCCGGTCACGCTGCTCCTTTCGAAGCGGCACCCCTTGGGCACGACGGGTTGAGATGTATGTGAGCCCTCACCTGAAGATCGGGACGCCGCTCGCCGAGATCACTCCCCGCGCGGTGAGGGAGGCGAGGGGCAGCCTGCGAGCGCTCTATAAATCCGCCTTGGAGCAGTCAAAGCCGCACAGGCAAACGAGCGGACGCGCGACCTTCTGATGACGTGAACCCTGCGCCGTGCGGGCAGATGGTCCTCAGAATGGAAACTATACTTGACGTTATGTATACCGTAGTTGACTTTTCGGTCCCTGAATTAACACCCGCCTGTTGCCGGACCCGCTGAGGGGGTTGACCCTCCACGTCCTAGCTGGGAGGGCACGCTTGGCTTTCCGCTCGCCATGCGGTGGCGCCCGCTAAGGCACCCTCCCCCTCGCCCCGTTTACCGTGGCCAGTGCTTCCGCCGGTATTCCAGCAGCGCCGATCCCGAGAGTTCCTCGGTCGTGTTGTTGAGGCGGGCGTAGAAGATCTCCCGCGGCTTGCCCTTTCGCGAGGCAAACGTCGGCTCGGTACCGCGACGCACATCGATGCGGGCGATCGTGCGGCCTTCGATGTCGTAGAAACGCACGGGTAGGTCGGTGGCGGCAACCTGGCCCAGCGCGTTCTTGACCGCCGTGGTCAGCCATAGCTCCCAGCCGTCGCGGTTCGACCCACTAACCGAGGGATAGTCCGCCTCGATGCCCATGGGTTGGCCGCTGTCGTCGACACCGACAAGCAGCGTGCCGCCATACGTGTTCATGAAGGCTGCAATGGTCTTGATGACCGCCCACGAGATCGCCTCGTCGGCCCGTTTGCTGTACAGGTTGAAGCGGGCCGTCGACTTGAACTCGACCACCAACGATTCGCCCGCTTCCATCAGCGACCGTAAGCCCCGCTCGACGTCGGTGTCCTGGTCGGCGAACGGACTCTCGTGCCGATCAGGTCGCCGATTCACCGGCTTGCCCATCTCTCGCTCGACGTGCCTTAGGAGACTCTCGAACCGTTGGTTGAAGAACTGTCCGAAGTCGTCGCGACGCAGTGCGATCGGATCGATGTCGTGGGAAAGCAGAAAGCCGTTGAGCACATGCGGTTCGATGCCTTCGCCGGACTGGATCCGTGCGAGGTAGCTGCTGGGCGCGGATCCGCCGATGTAGCGGTTCGTGCGCGCGTCGAGCGCCGCCTTGTTGACGATGCAGTTGGAAACCCCCTGGCGGATGCCATGCTGACGGCACCAGTGCCGAGGAAAGACGTGATGGATGTCGATCGCATGCTCCATGTACGCGTGGACATCGATCGGTTGGCCGGTCTTGAAGTCGAGTGCGCGCTGCTTCATCTGGAGCGCGTGCAGACCCTTGTAGGCGGCGCTGTTCCGGGTGCGCAGCGTGAGCAGGCGCTCGGCCTGGAACTGGGCGTCTCGCACCGTCCGGGGCTCGTCGGCGTCCGAGCCCGTGAGCCACCCTACGCAATCTTCCAAGTCAAGCGCGAACCGCGTTTCCGTGCCGCCGCCGTACATTTCGCCCAGGACGCCGCACCAGAACCACCGGGCGAGTCGCCTAAGCGACTCGTACGAATCCGCTTGGCCCTCCAGCCAGCCGAATATGGCCGCCAAGGGCACGAGCTGGGTCGCGTACGGTATGTCCCAATTGCGGAACATACATTGGGTGTGCAGGAACGGCACCGCCCGCCGCAGGCCCCCCTCGGCGCGATCCGCCCACTTTTGGTAGTCGTCGAGCGGTAGGTGCAAGACGTTTCGGCGTTTGCAGGACACGGCGGGTGCCTTCTCGTCCTCCGGGTTCGCCCGCAGGTGCGACTGCCGCCGGTTGAAGGTGGCCAACAGCGTCACGATCTGTAGAAACGCCGTGGCACCGACTTTCCTCACCAGTTCATCCTGCCCGAGCCGCTCCCGCCGTGCGTTCCAGTCCTTGCGCAGCTCGAAGTTGTCGGCCGCGTATGTCGCCGTCAGCAGTTCGAAGACGGTCAACGTGACGCCACCGGTGTTGACCTTCTCGAACACCTGGCAAACCGCCTCCTTCGGCGTCGACTTCGTCAGTTCGATCGTCGGCACATGGTACTGCACGAACGGATCGATGACCTCCTTCTTGAAGCGCTTCCACTTGACGATGCGGTCGGCGTGGCTGTCAGCCGCCGAATTCAGGTACTCCATCATCCAGTCCATCGTGGCGCTGCCGTCGAGCACTACGTCCAAGGGGAACATCCCTGCCGCGATTTCATGGGCCCGGGTGCGGAGGTCCAAATCGATCTCCCGACCGAAGGCGCTTTTCACGACGCGATCCGCGGGAACGCCGACGATTCCCTTCTCTTCCCGGTCTATGGATGGGTCGATGCACGCGTCGATGTTGGCGTAGTAATGACGCAGCAACTTCTTTCGGCGGCGCGTACGCGTCTCGACCGGATCACGAGATTTCAGGGCCTGAAACAGTGACGTAAGCCGCTGCTGCCCGTCGAGCAACAGCGTATCGGGTTCCGGTCTCGACTGCAGGTTCACACCTTCGAGCAGTCGTGCCTTGAAGTTGACCACGCGATTGCCGGCGACGAGCGTCATCACCGCGCCGATCGGGTACGACAGGGAAATCGAGGCCAGCAGACTGCGGATGTGGTCGTCGTCCCACACCCAGCCTCGCTGGAAGTCCGGTAGCTGAAGGACGCCGCTTGCAGCCTCGTTGAGCAGCTGCGCGAGCGGCACCTCGTCGCTGGTGAATTTCTTTTCCATGGGTCGTTCTGGGGCTGGAGTCCATGTCCGGTCGATTCGGACCTTGATGTGAGTGTTGGCCGGCGCCGGAAGTTGCAAGGAGGGCACGGCACCTTGCAAGCTCCCCGTCTCGGCTGACGCGCGCACGGCAACTCTCCTTGACCTCACCAGAGATTGCCGAACTCGCGGTCGACGACGGGCGTCGCAGGGGGTAGGGAGGCCCACAGGTGCCCCTAACACGACCACCCGTAGGGGCAGGGGAGGCCCTATCCCCCAAGATGTTGTAGTGGCATTGACACTCGTCCGCGATCCGTTAGACTACGAGCCCGTTTCTTCCAACCCCAGAGTAAGGAGTGATTCGGATGTCGTTCGCCGACTATCCGTCAGGACCCCTACGCCCACCCACACCATCCCCGGGGCCCCCGCGACCACCGGAGTACCCCCCGCCGGGACCGCCCATCGGGCCACCGATCGAGCGGCAGGCTACGTGTGGATCGTTCGTGACTCCCGTCCTCAACGCGCGTGCTGCCTCGTGTGGCTGATCGGGTCGTCTCGTGACGGTTCATATCACCGCAGACCGGTACCTCGATACCACCTGAGGGCAGCACTCGACCTGGAGCCTCCATCTTGAGCATCGTGAAATCCCTTGCCGTGGGTAATGGTGACATGTTCTACATCCAGCACAACTCGGACAACTTTTCAGTCATAGATTGCTCCTTACCAAGCGATCGCAAGGACGAGATCCTCGACGAGATCGAAGACAAGAGCGCGGGGAAGGGGGTTTGCAGGTTCATCTCCACCCACCCTGATCAGGACCATATGTCGGGCCTGGTGGGATACGATGATCGCTTTAACATCTTGAATTTCTATGTCGTCAAGAATAAAGCTACGAAGAGCGAAGAGACTGAGGACTTCAAGCGCTACAAGAGCCTCCGGGACCACACCGGGAAGGCGTTCTATCTGGAGCGCGGATGTAAGCGCCATTGGATGAACCAGTCCAACGAGGAACGCGACTCAGCGGGCATCAACATTCTTTGGCCTAAGTTGGCCAACGCGCATTTCAAAGATGCTCTAGAGCAGGCAGAAGACGGCGGTAGCCCCAACAATATCTCACCAATTATCCGTTACAGCGTTGCAAACGGTGCTAGTGTGATGTGGATGGGCGATCTCGAGACCGATTTCATGGAGAAGATCGAGGATGCCATCACACCCGAGGCGTCCCACATTCTGTTCGCACCCCATCATGGCCGGAAGAGTGGACGGGTCCCCAAAGCTTGGCTGGACAAGATCGACCCCACCATCATCGTGGTCGGCGAGGCTCCCTCCTCCGATCTCACCTACTACGACGGGTGGGACACGATCACACAGAACTCAGCCGGAGACATCGTTTTCGAATGCCTTAGCGGGAAGACACACGTATTCGTGTCGAGTTCGACGTACTCCGTGGACTTTCTTGACAGGGAAGAGGGCGTTGGGGATCGACATGGCTGCTGCTACATCGGAACGTTCTATACGTGAGGCCTACGGGAGGTGGAAATCGGAGCGGATCGCAACTGTGCCCACCAACGTAGCAATCGGATCGAACGCGGAAGTGCCATTCGCGTCGAGGTCGAGCGGCGGGCTTGGCAAGGGGGCAGACCCGGCCTGAGGCCGTCGGGAGATAGCCATGGGCAAAGGGAAGACGTGGCTGAGCGTCATGGCGCTCAGTACTGAATACGATCGGGTCGCTCGCCTTACACCAGCTCTCGCGTCATTTCTCCCGCTTCTTCCACTGACGTTTGCGCTCGGTGGGACTCTTGCGCATTGGGCAGTAGTGCTCGGCGGGACGACAGGCGTGTTTGCGTTAGGTAGCTTCGTCCTTGCGAACTTCGCTTCGGCGATGGGCAACCGCCTGCAGAAACAGCTCTGGCCAGACTGGCCGTTCGACGCACCGACCAACGCCTTACTGATGCCGGACAATCCTGATGTCTCGCCACAGCAACGGGCGCTGTGGTACGCGCAGGTCAAGCGAATGACCGGCTTAGATCTACACGTGGAGGCTGTTCGTGGTGACGCGGCCATCATTCGCGCCACGGTAAATGACGCTGTTGTGCGTCTGCGGAACCGGTTTCGGCGCGGCCCAAGGCAGGCTCGTCACGACCAAGAGAGCATCCGTTACGGTAGTGCTAGGAATCTCACTGGGATGCGACCCGTCTGGCTCGTCCTCTCCCTGACTAGCTGCGCAGGTACATGGGCAGCGTACATTTGGGGTTCCTCGGAGCTGTGGTGGCCATGTGTCGCGTCGATTGTGCCCGCGCCACTCTTCCTGATCGCATTCTCCATACTCCCCTCGTACGTTCGAACGCGAGCTCGGTATTACTGCGAGGTTTTCTTTCAACTGCTGGAGGAGGAGGCAGCCACGGAGGGCGGGTGAGCTGAGGCTCGCGGACTTGGCATCTGGCATGGTTGACGGACTACATGTTCCTTGACGACATGCCCGCACTAATAGCAATCGTGGGCGAGGACGGCGGCGTGTCTTGGCACACGGCTCTACCTGACCGACGCAGGCAGGAACAGAGACGTCGTGTCTATTTCCTCGGTGTCGGGTGGATGAAACGACCCCAAGAAGTTGGACACCTGACCTCTGGGTTAATTGTGCCGTTCAGCTCTCGCGGTAGAAGTCCTGGATGATTGCTAGGGGCGGCCGGTCTCCGAGGGAGGAGTGACGGCGCGATCCTTGAGAAGCGGTCGGCAGTGGTTGCTCTGATTGGCACGAGTGACACGTACCGGTTGTCGGGAAGGGCACGTATTTCCTGAGCGTTGCGCTCGTAGCGCGAGCTGTGTCGAGACCCGTAAAAAGCCCGTGAGACACGACCGCCGACACCAGAACTTCCTCGCCGCCTGCACGATCAGGCTTGATCTGCTCGCGTCCGAGCATCAGCTGAGAATGGGCTCGACCCGGCTGCTGCCTGACTGGGTTGCGGCGGACACCGGCATGCTGTCGTGGCCTCGGGGCGGCGTCCTCTGCTTGCGCTTTCCCTTCTCCGAGGGGTATCTGGCAGCCGCTGGCGGCGGTAGCGGGTCCGCTGATCGGGGCACTACCCCGATCACTACCCCGACTACCCCAATCAATACCCCAAAGACTGTCCCAATCGTTGGATCAAAGACTAGCCGAAGTACTGGACCAATACCTGTCGCAGAACGAATCCTGGCCCTCTTGGAAGCGGAGCCGGGCATCACTCTGATGAAGCACGCCGCCGAACGCAACCGGCTGCTTCGTCCGTGGCTGGACGACGGATGGAACGCTCTGCTCGCCGAGGCTGACGGCAGATTCAGGCCGTCCGCACCCGCTCGATGAACTCCTCTCCCGTGCCGCACTCGATCACCGCGTCGGTCACACGGTCGGTGTCCTCAGGGCCGGGTAGCCCCTCAAGCACGTCCGAGACCTGCCCCGCCGTTTCCTCGCCGAACCTCCGGGCGATCAGCCGCTGCAGACTCTGCCGGGCACCCCTCTGGACCAATTCGTCCAGGCTTCGGTGAAACCTGTCCGCCATCTCGGTCATCGTCTTCGCTCCTCCCAGCTTCAGTTCCTCCGGGTAGTTCCTCAATCGTAACATGGTGCCCATCCGCTCGACCATGAACGCGTCCAGGCTTGGATCCCCAGCCGGAAGCGGCCCGGATCGGAACGCTGAAACAGGTCGGTCACATGATCCGGACCGCTCCAGGGACTGTCGCCGTGGTAGAGGACCAAGCAGACGAACTCGGGGAGCGGATCCTCCGCCCAGGTGTCCCCTTCGCCGACGATGGCATTGAAGGGAACTCGGAAGCGTTTGACTTCCGAGTGCTTCCGGGTCACGTGCCGCGTGGAACCTGGGGATGGCCCGAAGATGGCCTTTGCGACGTGCTCGGGCAGTTGCTCTACACCGTTGGCCAGGTCGGACGCCGCTCGTCGCGTTGAATCCGTCACATACCGCGAGAACGCCAGAATCGACCGACCAAATCCGCGTATAGGGGCCAACAATAGCGTCGTTGGGGGTTGAAACGCCCATAGTCGCCAGGGTGGTAGGTTTGAAGCCAGAGGCTCGTCTTCGTCGGCTCAACCTCGATGAAGCCCACTTCGTAGTGCGCGTCGTTCTTGTAGCGATCCTGCCTTACTGCCTCCACACAATGCTGCTGGACGACGAAGCTCCTGAGAATCGCGTCCTTCGCCGAACCGCCTTGTGTCACGACGATATCCGGACTCAGCACGCGCAGTTCTCCAGGGATAAAGCGTCGGCAGTTCTCGAACAACGTCCTGTCAGCCTGGCGCCGGTGGTCTTTGTTCTGGCAACACTTCGCGCTGTTGACGTGGGCGAAATGGCGCCGCGTATCGGTTACCGTAAGACCCGCCTTGAACTGGTGGAGAAGTACGAGTGCCAGCTCGTGGGTGCGGTACCAATGCTTGTTCTTGGGAAGTGCCGCTACATCCGTGGCGAGGTTTTGACGGCGGACGGCCCTGGTTGTGCGTTGCCGCGGATCGGGATCGGCGCTACCTGAGTCCAGGGAGAGGAAGAGCAAGCGCGGAAGTTGCCCGTCTTCATAGGCCGGCCCGACGAAGCTCGCCTTGGCGGTCGTGAAGTTCGGGGAATCAGCGGAGCACGCCGTAAGCGAGGGACACCGAAAACCGACGGGCGAGATTCCGTGTGATTCGTAGAAGGCGTGGAGTCTTCGGAGCATGGCACTGATCGAGTGAAGGGGCGCGCGCTCGAAGCCGGCAACGGTGTGCCTCCAGGTGAGGGACTTCCCGGCACTGCATAATGGGCGCTCATCGAGGTGCCGCAAGGCCCCGGACCGTCTCCTCCAGCCGATGCCAACGCAGATCGCTGGACCTTCCCCTGCCTCCCCGCGTAGCTTCGTCCCTGCACTCATATCTAGGAGATCAATGGCTCCAGCAGACGAGATCAAGGAACAGGGCGTACGCTTCGTTCGAGCCGGGTGGCGCGCTGTCAAGGTGACCGCCGAAAAGCTCCCCGGTGCCGACCGGATTCGCGGCCGGGGAGGAACCGGGACGAAGACGGCGCCGCCGGAATACGTCCTCGTCGAGGATCCGCCGGACGACTTCAAGAAGTGCTACCTTAGCGTCCTCGTCTGGCTCGTGCACTTCGACGACAACCGGATCGACGAACGGGAGCTGTGCGAGATCCAACTGCAGATGACGCGGCTCGAGTGCGGCGCCGACGTTCGTCGGGCGGTTCGATCGTACCTCGAGGACCCGCAGAGTCTGGACGGCCAGGTTCAGATCAGGTGCATGCTCGAACGCGTTCCCGCGGAAATGTCCGACAAGATGCTGGGCCTGAAGTGTTCGCTGATGAAGGATGCGATACGGGTGCGCCGCGCCACTTCCGAAGACTCCGTCCGCGGACAACCGGGAATCGTTTGCCTGGCCGAACTGCTGGAGCTCGACGGCGACCAGGTCGCGTTCCTCGAGGACGCCTGCGTGCAGGAAGAGAAGATCCTCGCGGGTAAACTCTCGGACTCCCAGATCAAGGAGGCGGCGAAGTCGATGGCGGCAAGGGCAACGGGGGTCGGAGTACCGATTGCGGCCATCTATGTCAGCGGAAGCGTGGCCGGCCTCAGCGCAGCCGGGATCACGTCGGGACTCGCGGCCCTCGGACTGGGCGGCATCCTCGGCCTGTCGTCCATGCTCACCGGAATCGGCGTGGTCATAATTGCCGGCGGGGCCACATACAAGGGTGTCCGGTGGGCCCTGAGTGGGTCTCAGCGCAACCGGGCGTCTCTCCGGCAGTTGATGCTGCAGGAGGTACTGCGCCTTCACCAGGAGGCGATCATCAACCTCGGCGAGGACATGTCGTTCCTTGGCCAACGTGTCGCAGACCTGTCCCGAAAGACGGACAGAAACCGTGAAGCCATCGACAGGCTGTTCCACGAAGTGACTCTGTTGTCACGGTCGGCCGGCGCGCTCAGACGACTTGGAGAGCGAGCCAACGGCCTCCAGCGCGATCTCGAGGACAAGGCGGAACGTGGCGCGCACGATGAACAAGAGCACGAAGATGGACGCTGAGTGGGCGGCTGTCGCTCAACGGCTGCAACTGGAGGCTCTGGAGCGCGCCCTTCGAGCGCTGGAGAGCCATGTGGACGCGCTCGAGTCGGAATCCGACCGGCAGTCGGCCGAGCTGTCACGTCTGGAGGAGATGATCGAGCGGCTCCGCGCCGATGCCGACCCGGAGCGCGCGAGCAACGAGGAGCACGCCTCGACCGACGGCGCGGGCCATGTCCGGCCTTCGGCCCCGGAAACGATGGTCGATCGGCGGTCGGCTGATCCGTCAAGCGACTTCGTGCCGCCCGAGGTGGGAGGGAACTGGGAATCGTATCTCCGCAACATGGAGCGGTACATTGCCGACCGCGGGATCGAGGTCACCGGCGATCCCCTCTCGCAGTTGGTGCCGCCGCACTTGGCGGCCGAGATCCGGAGCCGATTCGACGCGGAGTTCCGTCCTGCTCCGTGGGACCGCTGGGACGTCGGCGTGGTCGCACTGGCGGTGCTCGTCGGCGCGCTGACGGACTACCTGTTGGTCGCGACGCCCGGTGGGAGCTTCAAGGGGAAACCGCAGCGGGGAAGCCCACTGACGGCCTGGATGAAGGAACAATCGAAGAAGCTGGCTCCCATGACGGGCACCGGCGACATCGAGTGCAACGCATTCCAACATTGGGTCGCCACGCTGACCACCGCCGCGGAAAGATGGGCCAAGGTGCCCTATGATGTCGTCAGCCCGAAGCTCGGGCTCACGCCGAACGTTCACCGCTTGGCCTCTCTTGGCCACGATCCTCTCCTCGGCCTCGTGTTCGGGGTGGGTGACATCCTCTCCGGGACCTGCACGTTCATCGACAGGTCGGGTGCGTGGCGCGTCATCAACGTGCCCGGTCACGAAGGCTCGTCCAACGTCCTTGAGGCCATGGTCAAGGTCGTCGTCCACGGATTCTCGGACGTTTTCACGGAGAGGGGCCTCCCGCCACCGTTCCTGGCGCCGTTCCAACTGGTCGGTGCGAAATCCGGATTCACCCTGAGGGAGGGGGGCGACCCGGTGCCGGTCAGAGATGTTGTGCGGTACATGTACAGCAACGGCTACGACCTGCGGCACTTCGTTACGATGAAGGTCTCGCCAGCGATCGCCGAGCTTATCCTGTGGTCGTACCATGGGATTCGGGCCCATGCGGTCGGCTCGGACCCCGGCGACGTTGGGATCCCGGACAGACTGAAGCGGGAGCAGATGCAGGCCCTCACCCATGCCGCCCTGGCATCCGCCAACGTCCTGAAGACCGCGCTGTACGGCTGGAACCCTATGGCGATCAACCTGGCCCAGTTTGTTACGCTTGCGAAGCGGATGCTGTCTCTGATGAAGCTCGCCGCCGAGCGCGACCAACTACTTCGTCAACGGCTGGACGACGGATGGAAGGCTCTGCTCGCAGACGCTGAGGGTCTTGTTCCGAGTTGATCTCGGTTGTCCGTGACTTCCAGGCTCGACCTGGCGGACAATCTCGGTTTTCGAGGGGAGAAGGTGACGGGTCCGAGTTGCCAAGAGGGTAGAGCAGAGTTGTAGCCGTGCAAGCTCAGTTGCCGTAATCTGCTACGACAACGCCTCTTCCTCTTGCGCAGCTAGCGTCAACTCCGTGGCGAAATTGATCGCCTTGTCGAGTGTGCTCAGGCGTAAGTCTGGGTCGCGGAGGCGCAGGAGCAACTCTTCGCAGCCGGCGGCTGCGTACTGGTTGGCGATTTCAATGATCCGAGAAGGATCTTCGATGCCTTCATCATCGGGGTCGAGGGTTCCGAGCGCGACGACCGCCAGCAACTCGCAAAGTTCGTCGGACATCTCAACCGACCGAGTGTCGACGAACTTGTGACCGCTCTGGGCGGGGGAGGTGCGCCACACGGACGCGTGTTCAACCGCGGAAACCAAGATCCGGGATCGGTGCGACGGAGCAGCGTCAACCGCGCCTCGAAGCGCCAGGTTGTTCGCTTCCGTTGCGCTGGAAGTGAAGACGACCCCGGACGGGGAGCTCCCGACCAAGGCTGCCACTGCTTGACGCGCGCCATCGACGGCCGCGGCTTGCCTCTGTCCGAAGCTGTGGGTCGACGAAGCGTTCCCCAATCGTTCGATCAGCGCCGGTACCATGACGGCGGCGACGCGTGGGTCGAGGGGAGCTGAGGCGTTGTAATCGAGGTAGACGTCCTTGCGAGTGCCCGACGCGTCTGACCGGGATCCGTCTGGTCCTGACAGCACTGATAGCTCGGGTGCCATTCCTCAGGCTTCGGTCTTATTTCGGGTTTTGTTCGGCATCCTTGATAATAGCGCGCGCGAGTGGCTTTCGGAAGGCCCAGCATCTGAAGGAGCGGCGGCGCACTCTCGGCGCGGGACGCTTCCGGACGGGTGCCAACTCACATCCTCCCTGGGAGACGGGCTGGACGGCGGCACCCGATGGCAAATCCCGGGCCATGCCGATCACCGTGGAGGGGCGGAGGTCCATAGGGGCGCTGGGCGTAGGGTTGAGGGTCGAAGTCTCTAGAGGCGTTGGAGCCGGTCTTCGTCGAGTCGTAGAGCCTCCTCATCGAAGCAACCTCCGAAGGTGATGCGGTGAGCTTGGGGGAGGAGTTGATCGAGGGATGGAATCGCCCAAGGTCGGGTCGCCGACGACGTCGTGCCAGTGGTCGACGGGAATCTGGCTGGCGAGCAGGGTGCTGCGGCGAGCGTAGCGTCGTCGAGGACTTCGAGCAGATCGTGCTGGCTCTGTCCTGATAGCGAAGGAAGCTCAGTCGTCGAGGACGAGGAGCCAGGCCTTGGCGAGCCGCTGAATGAGTTTGGGATAAAATTAGGAACTGGAAAATGGCTTCTCGGCCTCACCGCTCTCATCGATTGCTCTGTTCCGGGGACTCTTGCGCGGAAGATGCCGATCAACCGCAAAGAACTTATAGAACGCTACCATTGGTGGGATCGCTTGGAACTGGATTACGAGAATCTTTGTTGCGAGAAGGCCGAGACCGAAGCGGGTCGCAACGCCCATCACGTCGAGCCGAGATGCCTCAATCCAACTAGGTAACCATCGTGGCGAAGGCACAGAGAGGAACGCACCGACCACGAAATACGCAATGCCGGCCAAAATGACAATCAGCGAATTCCACATCAGATTCGCGATCATGCGCTCGGTAGACTCGATCGTCTCCATTAAGCAATTCTGTTCATTCTGCGGAAGGTGGTCAAAGTGGCCTTTGACCATCTCCTCAATCCGATCAAAGATCCTCAAGGCGTTGTTAAAGGTTGCCAGCGACGTGGCCAACACGAACGCGACGGACCAGAAGAGCCCATCCGCGATCCTCACCACCGCCGGCGCCAGTTCAGGCCACACCAGGATAGCTGCCCCACTCGCGATACCGCCGACTAGGACGAGCTTAAGCGACCTCCACACCACTCTACGGGTTGTCACGGCGCTGTCCGAGGAGTCTCAAAAAAGCGTCTACGAGCACGCGCCCAATGGCATCTGCCGGTCTGCTCGCATCTTGCGGATGGGAAGCGCGCGGAAAGCGCAAGCGCAGTGATTCTGATGAGTCGCTGCTCGACTTAGAGCGCCTTTGGCCCGCGTCCTCTACGGTTAGCTTCCAGTCGCCTTCTCCTGCGGCGATGTACTTGACAGGCTCCTTGAGGCGATCGGTTGGCAACGACAGCTGGCCGTCATCGTTCCTTAGATCGAGTACTGCTTCCGTTTGGTTGAAGAGACGCTTCCAGCGGCGAAGCTCGTTGCTAAATTGACCTCGAGTGTCAATGAAATTTGGGCTCACGAAGCGGAGACGAGCCCTATAGATACGAGGTGACCGCTCGATGATCTCCCAGAAAGTACGGGCATCTGTCACAGGGGATACAATTATCTCGTGCCGGTATTCTTCTCCCACCGACTCCGTAAGCGATTGTTGCAGGACCCGAACGACATGATCGACCTGTCCGAAGCGATTGTGTATCTCGACTGCAATATATTGATCGACAGTGTCAAACAATACCCAAATAGGTAGCCAATCTTCAGTCGTGATCTCAACCACGTCGTGCTGTCGGAGTTGGCCGATCGCCGTCTCACGCTTCTTTGCCAATCTGCCGAGAAGGAATCGGCTATCTTCGGGCAGGCGAGAAAAACCGACCAACGCATGGTCCTTATTCCTGTACCGGAAGAACCGCGGAGAGGGCTCTTGCAACGGCAGCGCTGCTTCAATCGCTCGTCCCTTCGGTTCCGGAAGCGGTTGCGCCCAATAGTTCAACTGTTCATACGGGATAAGGGCGTAACGAAGAACTTTGAATGTGATCGGGCGTTCATCTTGGTCGTCATCATCTTGGTCGTCATCATCTTGGTCGTCATCATCATCGTCGTCAACGTCATCGTCGTCAACGTCATCGTCGTCAACGTCATCGTCTTGGAGCCGCCAATTGAGACCCCAGAGCAAGATTGGGCCGATGAGGGTCAAATCGCTTGGAAACATGGTCATCCTCTTTCTTGCCCGCAGACAGAGTAATGAGTAGGTGTAGGCACCAGGTCGGCCTTCACTCTCGGATTCCATCGGGGATTGATGGGCGTGCTAGACCGTCGACAAACGGAGAATGTGTTCGCTTCACGTAGTATTCGTTGCCACGGGGAACGGAAGTTGAACCAGCAATCCGAGGTACGGCCGCGCAGATCCCTACTCCGCCACCCCCTTCTCCCTCAAAATCTCCCAAACCCGATCCGGCCGAATCGGAATCTCCACATGCGTCACCCCCAGGTGCGCCAACGCATCGACGACTGCGTTCGCGATCGCCGGCGGAGCCCCCACCGTAGCCGACTCCCCGACCCCCTTCGCCCCCAGCGGGTGGTGCGGCGATGGCGTCACCGTATGCCCGGTCTCCCACGCCGGCGTCTCCACCGCCGTCGGCACCAGGTAGTCCATGAACGATCCGGCCAGGTTGTTCCCGTCCTCGTCGTACGTCATCTCCTCGTACAGCGCCGGCCCCAGCCCCTGGGTCAGCCCTCCATGGATCTGTCCCTGCACGATCATCGGGTTGATGATGTTGCCGCAGTCGTCCACCGCCACGAACCGCCGCACAGTCACTTCGCCCGTCCCGCGGTCGATGTCCACGACGCAGATATACGTCCCGAACGGGAAGGTCAGGTTGGGCGGGTCGTAGTAGTTGGTCGCCTCCATCCCGGGCTCCATCCCCGGGGGCAGGTTGGTGTAGGCGGCGAAGGCGCAGTCCTGGATGGACACCGACTTGTCCGGCGCGCCCTTCACCGAGAAGGTGCCGGGCTCCCAGTCCAGGTCCTCTTCGCTCACCTCCAGCAGGTGCGCGGCGATCTTGGCGGCCTTGTCGCGGATCTGGCGCGCGGCCATTGCGCCCGCGGCGCCCGCGGTCGGGGTCGAGCGGCTCGCATATGTCCCCAGGCCATATGGCGCGGTATCCGTGTCGCCTTCCTCCACCTGCACGTGCTCGGCCGGGAGGCCCAGCTCCTCGGCGATGATCTGCGCGTACGTCGTCTCGTGCCCCTGGCCCTGCGACTTGGTCCCGAACCTGGCGATGGCCTTGCCGGTCGGGTGCACGCGCACCTCGGCCGAATCGAACATCTTGATGCCCAGGATGTCGAAGTCCTTCGACGGGCCGGCGCCCAGCACCTCGGTGAAGCTGCACACGCCGATGCCCATCAGCTCGCCGCGCGCGCGCTTCTCGGCCTGCTCCCTGCGCAGGTCGTCGTAGCCGATCATCTCCTTGGCCTTGTCCATCGCGGCCTGGTAGTCGCCGCTGTCGTACTCCCAGCCCAGCGGCGAGTGGTACGGGAAGGCATCCTTGGGGATGAAGTTCTCCTCGCGCAGCGTCGCGGGGTCCTTGCCCACCTTGTGCGCGAGGGTGTCCACGATGCGCTCCATGCAGTGCACGGCCTCGGTCACGCGGAACGAGCAGCGGTACGCCACGCCTCCCGGCGGCTTGTTGGTGTAGACCGCGTCGACCTCGGCGTACGCCTGCTCCATGTCGTAGGACCCGGTGCAGATCGAGAAGAGGCCCGCGGGGAACTTGGACGGCGCGGCCTGGGCGTCGGAGTAGCCGTGGTCCGCGAGCGTCTTGATGCGGAGCGCCCGGATCTTGCCGCTGGCGTCGGCCGCGATCTCGGCGTCCATGTGATAGTCGCGCGCGAAGGAGTCGGCCTGGAGGTTCTCCATCCGGTCCTCGATCCACTTGACCGGCGTGCCCAGCACCACCGACGCCGCGATGGCGATCACGTAGCCGGGGTACACCGGCACCTTGCCGCCGAAGCCGCCCCCGATGTCGGGGCTCACCACGCGGATCTTCTCCTCGGAGAGCCCCACGTGGCCCGCCACCAGCGCGAGCACGGTGCGGATGGCGTGCGGCGCCTGGGTGGTCATGTAGACGGTGAGGTGCCCCTCGACCGGGTTGAAGTCGGCGAGGCAGCCGCAGGTCTCGATCGACGCCACGTGGATGCGCGGCACGTGCATCTTCTCGCGCACCACCACGTCGGCCTCGTCGAAGATCCGGTCCGTGGCCTCCTTGTCGCCCGCCTCCCAGTGCCAGATGCGGTTGTCGGTCTTGCCCTCCTTGTCGACCCGCAGCACGGGCGCGTCGTCCTCGAGCGCCTTGAACGGGTCCATCACGGGCTTCATGGGCTCGTATTCGACCTCGACCGCGGCCACGCCGTCGGCGGCCGCATAGCGCGAGGTCGCGATCACGCCGGCCACCTCCTGCGCCTGGTACATCACGGTGTCCGTGGGGAGCACCATCTGGGTGTCCGACATGAGGGTCGGCATCCAGTGCAGGTTGTACGCCTCCAGGTCCTTGCCCGTGAGCACGGCGAGCACGCCCGGTATCTCGAGCGCCTTGGAGGAGTCGATGTTCTTGATCTTGCCGTAGGCGATGGGGCTCCGGACGATGTCCAGCCACAGCATCCCCGGGAGCGTGAAGTCGTCGATGTAGTTGCCCTTGCCCTGCAGAAAGCGCGGGTCCTCCTTGCGCTTCATGGAGTGGCCCATGCCGCAGATCTTTGCGGAAGTCTTCGGTGCCATCAGTCGCCCTCCCCCATCCTGGCGGCGGCGTACTCGACCGCCTTGACGATGTTCACGTATCCGGTGCAGCGGCAGAGGTTTCCGGAGATGGCCTCGCGGATCTCGGCTTCGCTGGGGTTCGGATTGCTTTCGAGCAGCGCGGTCCCGGTCATGAGCATGCCGGGGGTGCAGAAGCCGCACTGGAGGCCGTGCTCCTGCTGGAAGCCCTCCTGCAGCGGGGTCATGCCGTCCGCGCCGGCGAGTCCTTCCACGGTGGCGATCTCGGCGCCGTCGGCCTGGACCGCGAGCATGGTGCACGACTTGGTGGGCGCGCCGTCGACAAGCACGGTGCACGCGCCGCAGTGCGTGGTGTCGCAGCCGATGTGGGTGCCGGTGAGCGCGAGGTCCTCGCGGATCAGGTGCACGAGCAGGAGGCGCGAGTCGACCGTGGCCGAATGCGCCGTGCCGTTCACCGTGACGGTGATGTCGTGTGTCGCCATGTCCCTAACCTCCTGCGCGCGCGAGCGCCTTGCGGATGGCGCGGGCGGTGAGCACGCGGGCCATGTTCTGCTTGTATTCGACGGAGCCGCGCCGGTCGGCGATGGGCTCGGTGGCGTCGGCCGCGGCCTGTGCGGCGGCGGCGATGGCGCCTTCGCCGGGGGCCTGGCCGGTGAGCGCGTCCTCCGCGGCGGTCGCGCGGATGGGGGTGATGCCCAGGTTGGTGAGCCCGATGCCCGCGCTCGCCACGGTCCCGTCGTCGGCCAGCGAGAGCTGCACCGCCGAGCCGGCCACGGCGTAGTCGCCCACCTTGCGCTCGAGCTTTACGTAGGCGCCGCCGCTGGCGGGGGCGGGCGCCGGGATGCGGATTTCGGTCAGGATCTCATCCTCTCCGAGCAGCGTCATGAAGAGCCCGAAGAAGAAGTCGTTGATGTCGATGGTGCGCGGGCCGTCCGGTCCCGTGGCCACCAACTGCGCGCCGAGCGCCAGCATGGTCGCGGGATGGTCGTTGGCGGGGTCGCCGTGCGCGATGTTGCCGCAGATGGTGGCGCGGTTCCGCACCAGCGGGTCGGCGATCACCTTCGCGGTGTCGAGCAGGATGGGATAGGCCGTCGCCACCAGCGCCGACTGCTCCAGTTGCGTCTCGGTCACCAGGGCGCCGATGCGCAGGAAACCGTCCTCTTCCGCGAGCGTGTCGAGGCCCGGGATGCGGCCGATGTCCACGATGTTGGCCGGCGAGGCCAGGCGCAGCTTCAGCATCGGCAGGAGGCTCTGCCCGCCCGACATCACCTTCGGGTCGTCGAGGGAGCCGAGCAGCCCCAGCGCCTCGTCCAGCGAGCCGGGGGCGTGGTAGTCGAACTGCGGGGGAATCATGTCTCAGCTCTCCTCTGCCGGTCAGGCCAGCGCTTTGGTGAGGTTTCCCACGAACTCCTGTAGCATCTTCTTCGACACGACCTGGATCATGCCGCGTCCCATCTGCGCCAGAATCCCGGTCACGACGACATCGGAATCGATCGTCACCTCGGTGCGCGTGTCGCCGTGGGCCACCACCTGGCTGGTCATGGTCATGTCGGCCGTGCCCATGCCCCGCTTGCCCCGGCCGCGGGCGCGCACCTCGACGGATCGCTCGTCCTCGTCCAACTGGAAGGATACGGTCCCGTCGTATGCCACCGCGAGGGGTCCGACCTTCACGGACATCCCGCCCGAGTAGGTGTTGTCGTCGATCCTGTGGCCCATGCTCGCGCCGGGGAGCAGGGTCGCGACCCGCTCGGGGTCGGAGAGCAGCGCCCACACGTCGGCCGCGGGCGCGTCGATGGTGAATCCGTCCTGGATCTTCATTCGGGTTGGTCTCCGGTTCTTCCGGTTATCCTAGATGGGGCAGGATCGCTTCCAGTGCCTCCAGATTGTGGGCGGGCACGAGACGGTCCACGTGCGGCAGCGCCACCTGCATGCCCTTCGCCTCCGGGCGATAGCGCGGGTCGCCCATGAGCGGGTTCAGCCAGATGATCCTGCGGGCGCGCCGGCGGATGGCCAGCAGTGCCGTCTCCAGCGACCCTGTGTCGCCGCGGTCGAGCCCGTCGCTCAGGATCAACACCGTGGTATCGCTTCGCACGGTGTGCCGCAAGTGGTTGTCGACGAAGGCGAGCAGGCACTCGCCGATGCGGGTCCCGCCGGACCAGTCCTCCACGTTGCGCGCGAGCCGCTCCAGGGTGCCCGCCACATCGCCGGTCCTGAGCCACGGGGTCAGGCGCGTGAGCGAGGTGTTGAAGGCGAAGATCTCGGTGCGGCGCGTGACCTTGCGCAACGCGAAGACGAAGGCGAGCAGGAAGCGCGAGCAGGCGTCCATGGACCCGCTGGTGTCGCAGAGGACGACCAGGCTGGGGAGTTCGACGGCCCGCGCGCGGCGCGCCAGCTCGACCAGTTCGCCGCCGTGGGCCAGGGAGCGGCGGAAGCTCCGGCGCACGTCCACCACCGGCCCGCGCACGGACGGCACCAGGCGGCGGCTCGGCCGCGTGGCGATGCGGGCCGCGAGCCGTTCCAGCAGGCGCTCCATGTCGCGCAGGTCGTCCGGGGTGCACTCGTCGAAGACCTTCCTGCGCAGAAGCGCGCGCGGGCTGTAGCCGGGAAGGTCGCCGTCTGCGTCGGGGGCCTCGGCTTCGCCGCTGCTGTTGCGCTGGTCCAGTTCGCGGCGGATGCGCGCGAGCGGCACCTCGGTGTTCTCGTCGCCACGCCAGCGGCGGGGGGGCCGGTGGGCACTCCCGTCGCGGGCGGGGCGGGGAAGGGCGGCGCGGCGCCAGCTTTCGTCGAAGAGGCGGTCGAAGGCGGCCCACCAGCGGCGCGGGATCTTGAGCGCGCTGCGGAGCGCCAGCCGTACCTCCTCCGGGTCGCCGATGTCGATGAAGCGGAGCGCGGCGGCGCCATCGATCTCGTCGCGCAGGCCGACGGGGACGCCGGCGTCGCGGAGCTCGCCGGAGAAGTGGGCGAGGTGGGTGACGAGGTCCTTCTCCGCCATCATCCGGCTCCGGCGCCCGCGAGCAGGGTCTCGATGTCCTCCGCGTGGAGGAGGCTGATGTCGTGCTGATCCTTGACGACGCAGCCCAGGGTCTCGGAGACGATTTCCGCGTCGAGATGATCCTGATGCAGCGTGACCAGGGCGCGGGCCCAGTCGAGCGTCTCGGCCACGCCCGGAGGCTTCATGAGGCGCCGCGCGCGCAGCTCCTGCACGACGTGCGTGATCTGGGCGGCGAGCGCGTCGGAGATTCCGGGCACCTTGGCGCGGATGATCTCGACCTCCTTGGCGAAGGTCGGATGCTCGATGTAGAGGTAGAGGCAGCGCCGCCGCAGAGCGTCACCGATCTCGCGGCTCCGGTTGGAGGTGAGGACGACGAGCGGTCGGTGGGTCGCGCGGATGGTGCCCAGTTCGGGGATGGTGACCTGAAAGTCGGAGAGCACCTCGAGCAGGAAGGCCTCGAACCCCTCGTCGGCCCGGTCGATCTCGTCGATGAGCAGCACGGGCGGCGTGTCGCGGGTGATGGCGCTGAGCAGCGGCCGCTCGAGCAGGTAGCGGCGCCCGAAGATGACGCCTTCGAGGTGGTCGGCGCGGGTGTCGGGAGCGCCCTCCGCCTCGTCCGCTCCCATGCGCAGGCGGAGCAGTTGCTTCTGGTAGTTCCACTCATAGAGGGCGGTGTTGACGTCGAGGCCCTCGTAGCACTGGAGCCGGATGAGCTCGGTCTCCATGAGGGTCGCCATCACCTTGGCGATCTCGGTCTTGCCGACCCCCGCGTCCCCTTCCACCAGGAGCGGCTTTTCCATCGCGCGCGCGAGGTGGACGGCGGTGACGATGGACGGCTCGGCGATGTAGTCCGCCCGGCGCATCGCTTCCTGCAGCGCGCGGATCCCGGGTCTCACGCCGGACCCGTCGCGGGGTTGGAGGCGAAGACCTCCGGGGTCGACTCGAAGAGGCCGCGGCAGCCCTCGCAGCAGAAGTGGAGGGTCCTGCCGTTGTGGACCGCCGTGGCGGACCCCGCCACCGGCACCGTCATCCCGCACACGGGGTCGGTAGCCCAGGCGGCCGCGGCGGTTGCGTCGGGCGCGCGCGCCCCGTCACCCACGTCCCCCTCGCCGGCCGTCGCGGACCCATCACCCCCGTCCCCGCCACCCCGCCGGGCCTCTCCGACGATTTCGGCCAGGATGCTCAGGGCGATCTCTTCCGGCTGCTCGGCGCCCAGGTCGAGCCCGGCGGGCCCGCGGATGCGGCCGATCGCGTCGTCGCCGAGCCCGAGACCCGCCAGCACGGCGCGCACGCTTCGCATCCTCCGCGGGGACGCCACCACGCCCAGGTAGTCGGGCGCGGCGGCCGCGAGCGACGCCAGCGTCCGCTCATCCTCGCGGCCCATGGTGGCCACGACGGCGAAGAACCGCGTTCCGGGAGGACGGGACGCGAGCATCCCCACCCAGCCGGCCAGGTCCTCCGCGCGCTCGTCTGCGATGTCCTCCCCGGCGGATACGGTCGCTACCGTCCGGTATCCCATCGCGCTCCCCAGCCTGAGCAGGGCGAGCGCCACGGGGGAGTCACCCGCCACCAGCAGGACGGGCGCCGGCAGCACGGGGTTGATGTGCACCTCCACTTTTCCTCCGCTCGCGCAGGACATGGATACCTTCACCAGATCGTCGGGACGCTCCTCGTCCGCCCCGAAGGCCAGCAGCCGGGGTTCCCCGAGGCGGAGCGCCTCCAGCGCATGGCGGATCACCTCGGAGCGGGTGCAGCTCCCGCCGATCCATCCGTGCATGGTTCCGTCCGGGTCGATCAGCGCCGCGTTGCCCGGCTTCCCGGAGGTGGGGCGCTCGCTCCGCACCACCATGGCCAGCGCGAACGGCCGCCGCTCGCGCTCCATCCGCGCCGCCCGGCGCAGCAGGTCACCGGTCAATTCCGCTCATCCGGGTCGGCACCCGCCTCCTCCGCCGTGCCCGCCCCGGCGCGCGCGAACTCCTCGGCCACGGCCGCGTAGTCCTCCGGGCGGTCGAGGTCGCGCAAACGGGCCGCCGGCCAGTCGACCTGCACCGCCTGGTCGTAGTGGCGGCGCACCACTTCCCGCCCGCACCCCGCGCGCATGCGGGTCACCTCGGGGAAGAGCACCCGGTCGTAGAGCATGGGCGGGGCGTTCACCTCGCCGTACCGGGACACCACCAGCGGCGGAGCCTCAGTGGTGTAGCGCTCCACCAGCGTACGCAGCATGGGCGCGGTCACGAAGGGCATGTCCGCGAGCATCACCACGGCCGCGTCGCACGCGCCGGCTACCCCCGCGACACCCGAAGCCGCCGAGGTCTGGATGCCCGCACGGTGGTCGGCGTTGAACACGGGCGTGCATTCGAGGTCCGCGATCTCGCGCTCGATCCGCTCGCGCGCGTGCCCCGTGACGACCACCACCGGGTTCAGGCCGGCCTCCCGCGAGATCCGCACCGCGCGGCGGACCAGGGTCTCGCCCGCCACCTCGAGCAGCAGCTTGTTCCGACCCATCCGGGTCGAAGAACCGGCTGCGAGCACGATGCCCGCTACGCGTTGTCCCCTGGCCACTTGAGTCCCTGTGCTTCCGGCTCCTTGCGCCCGGCCGGACGGACGGAGCCCTCCCCGGCCGTCCACGGACCGCCTGCCTACAACGACAGGCTGAATCCGACGACGAGGAAGGCGCGGTCCGGATCCGGCCCGTGGTCGTGGTCGTGATCGTGACCCATGTGGTCCTCTTCGTCGAGGCGGTTCGCGTTGACGATATACGAGACGGTGAACGGAACCGAAAAATCGTCGGTGATGACCAGGTCCTTGCTGGCCGATATGCCCAGGTTCACGAACGCGGTTCCTTCCGTCCCGTAGAACTCGCTCTCGCCCGCCACCATCCCGGCCGTCAGGCTCATGTCGACGTCCTCGAACGTCGACACGGGAACGCTGGCTTCCAGGTACAGTGAATTGTCGGGGTCGTTCCGCGACATCCTTCCGGCGAAGAGCGAGATCGGAAAGCTCTCCGGCCCTGTGAAGGAAGCCGACAGCTCGAGTATGTGGGCACTGGTCACGAAGAACCCGTCGGCCCCGGGGCCCGGGAAGTAGTAGTCCGTGAACCCGAACGAGAACGAGGAGCCGTTCGAGGCCGTGACGGTATACGTCGCCCAGATGTCGTTCTCGTTGGCGCCGGCTCCCGAGGCGGAGATGGAATAGGAGCCCCAGGCGCCCACCTCCAGACTTCCGAAACCGAGCGTCAGCGCGGGCTGCACCGACATCGATTCGCCGAAGTCGGTGCCGCGCCAGACGTAGCGGCTGACCACGTCGGCGCCGATGGAAGCGGACTGGCCCCGCACCGGGCCCGCAACGGAGAGCATCAGTGCGAGGGCGAGCGCGAACAACGGTATGCGTGCACTGCGGGTTGGGAACATGTCGTCCCTCCATGAGCTTGAGTCGCTGGCCGTTTTCCTCACTGCTCGATCCCGTCCGGCCCGTCCCGGACGACCTTCACGCGCGTCCCGAGGGCGGAGTTGGCGGATCCGCGGAAGACCCCCCGCACCGGGGGAACGTCGGCGTAGTCCCGGCCGACCGCGGCGCGCACGTGGCGCTCATCGCAGACGCAGTTGTTGGCGGGATCGAAACCGCACCATCCGAACCCGGGCAACCAGCATTCCACCCAGGCATGGCTCTCGTTGGTTGAAGTCAGGCTGCCGTCGGGGCCGAGATAGCCCGACACGTAGCGCGAGGGGACGCCCCAGCCGCGCAGGACGGAGATCATGACGTGAGCGTAGTCCTGGCACACGCCCCGGCCGGTCTCCAGGATATGCTCGATGGGCGAGTCGGCCGCGGTGATGCCGGGTGAGAACTCGAAAGTCTCGTAGACGCGCCCGAGCAGGGCTCGAATGCTCTCCAGGACATCGTCTCTCTTTTCGATGCCGCGTGCCGCAACGAATTGCCCCAGGGCGGCGGATGACGGCTGCGCGAAGCGGCTCGGCTGCAGCATGAGCCAGAGCTGAGGCGTCCGGATGGCGGACGCGAGCGTCTCCCAGGAACAGGATCCCGTGCCGGCGGCATTCTCCCCGGCGGGCGAGACCTCCACACGGGAGCGGGCGACGATCCGGAGTGCGCGGTGGGTACCCGGCCGGTCGAAGAAGTGGCCGCGGTTGCCGAAGGGTCCCCGGAACTCGAACACCGCTCCCCCGGGATCCGTCTCGATGGAGAAGCTGTGCAGCTGCTGGCGGCGATCCCGAACCGGGGACAGGAAGAGGGTCATGACCGATCCGCGCACCGGCGCGTCGTAGCGGAACTCCAGCTCGTGCCGGATGGCATAGCGCGCGCTCACGACGGCAGCCCGGCTTCCACGGGGTAGTCGAAATACGTCGACACGGTGATTCCGTGCAACGCCCGGCTGTCCTTCAGCAGAGCCTCGAGGGACCCGCCATCTCCTCCGGCATCGTTCTCGTTGGCCGGGTCCGTCTCCACGGTTGCGGACAGGCGCAACACCATGCGGTGGGGACCCGCCAGGGGATAGCGCGCGCCCCTCGGGTCGATGCCCGCAAGGAGCCTCTCGATGCGCTGCACCGCGAAGCACAGCGACCGGGGCAACTCCGGGTTGCGCGCCAGAAACGCCAGCGCCGGCCCCCGGCGGACCACCATGGAGTGGGTGCGGCAGTAGGACTCATGGGCCGCGCAGACCCGCAGGAGCCCGGCCCACGACAGCGAGGGCGCGTCCCCGGGACCCTGGCCGATCCGGTCCCAGGCGTCCAGCAGGGACACCTGGTGCTGAAGGCGCTCGACGAATCGCCCGAGCTCCAGGAAGCGCCAGGCGTCGTCGCGGGGCATGCGGGCGTCCACCACCCCCGCCAGCAGCTGCAGCCGGTCGATCACCTCGGCCGCCAGCGCCGCCGGTCCGGTCGCCCAGGCGGCGGGGAAGTCGCAGTCGCGAAGCCGGAAGAACCCCTGGTTGAGGCAGGTCCAGACCCGGACCGGGAGCCAGGGCCTGAGCTGCTTGGCGTTGTCCCGCGCCATGGTCCAGCAGCGGATCATGGAGTCGGGGTTGGTGGTTTCCTCGACCAGGCTCGCAGCGAGCGTATAGGCATCGGCGAGCAGAAACGACTCGGCTTCGTCGGTGACGGTGGGGGTGACGGGCGCCGATTGTCCGAGCGCCCGGTAGATTACCCTCCAGCCCAGCGCCAGCTCGCCGGCGGGAGTGTCGACGAGGCGCGTAAGCTGATACTCGAGCAGCCGGGCGGTGTGCTCCGCGCGCTCGAAGTAGCGCCCCATCCAGTAGAAGTCGGCTGCGGCCCGGGCGAGCATCAGTCGGACACCTGGCCGTCGCGCAGAACCCACAGATCCTTGCAGCCCCCGCCCTGGCTGGAGTTCACCACCAGCCCGCCCCTCCGGAGCGCCACCCGGCAGAGGCCGCCGGGAGCGATCCAGGTGTCGGAGCGGCCTCGCAGCACGAACGGCCGGACATCCACGTGGCGCGGTTCCAGATTGCCCTCCACGAAACACGTCGCCCTCGACAGGTCGAGCACGGGCTGGGAGATGAAGTTGTCCGGGTGGCTGCGCAGGCGCGCCGCGTACCTGTCGCGCTCGGCGGCCGTGGAATGCGGACCGACGAGCATGCCGTAGCCGCCCGATCCGCCCACCTCCTTGACCACCAGCCTCTGGAGGTTGTCCAGGGTGTAGGCGAGCCCTTCGCGCGTGCGGCACAGGTGGGTCTCGACGTTGGCCAGGATGGGCTCCTCGTCGAGGAAATAGCGGATGAGGTCCGGCACGTAGGCGTAGACCGCCTTGTCGTCGGCGACGCCGGTGCCGGGGGCGTTGGCGATCACCACGTTGCCCGCCCGGTACGCGTGGAAGAGGCCGGGAACCCCCAGAAGCGAGTTGGAGCGGAAGGTGACCGGGTCCAGGAAGTCGTCGTCGACCCGCCGGTAGATGACGTCGATGCGCCTGAGGCCGGTGACGGTGCGGGCGTATACGATGGCGTCGTGCACCACCAGGTCCCGGCCCTCCACCAGGTCGGCGCCCATCTCTCCGGCCAGGAAGGCGTGTTCGTAGTAGGCGGAGTTGTAGCGGCCCGGGGTGAGCACCGCCACCCGGGGCGAACCCGCCCACGATCCCAGCGATGTGAGGGTGGCGTGGAGCTGCTCCGGATAGCGGGCGATCTCGCGCACGCCGTGCGCCCGGTACAGCCGGGGAAACGCCTGCTTCATGGCGACCCGGCATGCCAGCATGTACGAGACCCCCGAGGGGACCCGCAGATTGTCCTCGAGCACCGCGAAGCCCGCATGGGTGCGCACGACGTCGGTGCCGCAGACGGAGACGTAGACGTCGTTGGGAACCTGCAGGCCCCGCATCTCGACCCGATACTGGGGGCACCCCAGCACCAGGTCGTGGGGCACGATCCCGTCGCGCAGCGATCTGCCGTCGTGGTAGATGTCCCTGAGGAACAGGTTGAGCGCGGTCAGGCGTTGCCTGAGACCCCGGTCGATGTGGTCCCATTCGTCGGCCGTCAACAGACGGGGAACGCAGTCGATGGGGATGATCTGCTCCGAGGCCTCGTCCGCCCCGATGACCGTAAAGGTGATCCCCTCGTGGATGAAGCGGCGCGCAACGCCTTCCTGAAGCTGGGCCAGTTCCTCCGCCGACGCCTGCGAGAGCGCCGTGCCCAGCCGCCGCGATGCGCCGCGCAGGCTTCCGTCCGGGCGGAACATCTCGTCGTAGAAGCGTGCGTCGACCTCGTAGCGCGCGAACCCTCCCGACCCGGCCCTGGTGGGCCGGGACAGGTCGGGGTAGGCGCGGTCGAAGGATGCGTGCGAGGACGCGGTCACGGCCCTTGGTGCTCCTGTTGGCAGTCCGGGGCTGCTAGGGATCGCGGTAGTCCTGACCCTCGTCCGGATCCACCATGAGCACGAACTCGGGATAGGCTTCGAGCCCCAGCTCGGCGGCATCCTGTCCCAGCTCCTCCACCGTGCGGGAAACCCGGACGCCCATGGTCTTCTCCAGGATCGTCCAGACGACGAAGGAGACGGCGAAGACGAACACGCCCACGCTCAGGACGCCGACCAACTGGACGCCGAGGTTGGCGCCCGCCGCGATCGAGGTGGCGAGCGTGCCCCAGATGCCCGCGAAGAGGTGGGCGGGGACGGCGCCGACCACGTCGTCGATCCGGCGCTGCTCCAGGAACTTGAGACCCAGGGTGCAGATGATCGCGCCGACCGCGCCGATCGCCACCGCCCAGCGGGCGTCGAGGATGTCGGGACCGGCGGTGATGGCGACCAGGCCGGCGAGCGCGCCGTTCAGGCCCGCGAAGAGATCGATGCGCCCGAGAATGGGCCGGGAGACCGCGAGTGCCGTAATCACGCCCGCGGCGGCCGCCAGGTTGGTGTTCACCAGGATGTTGCTCATCGCCAGCGCATTCACGGCGCCGTCGAGGGCGAGCTGGGAGCCGCCGTTGAACCCGAACCAGCCGAGCCAGAGGATGAACACGCCCAGGGTGACGGCCGGAATGTTGGACGGCGACATGACCTTGACCGTGCCGTCCTTGCGGAACCTGCCCCAGCGCGGCCCCACCACCAGGGCGCCGGCCAGCGCGGCCCACCCCCCGGTGGAGTGTACCATGGTGGATCCGGCGAAGTCCTGGAAGCCCAT
>JAJEBS010000286.1 GCA_022822425.1 Gemmatimonadota bacterium
GACGGCGAGATCTTCGTCCGGCTGGACCGCAACGCGCGCGGTCGCGACGTCTTCATCATCCAGCCGACGACGACGCCGGCCGACAACATCATGGAGCTTCTGCTCCTCGTCGACGCCGCCGTCCGCGCCTCGGCCGCCCGGGTCACCGCCGTGGTGCCCTATTTCGGCTACGGACGCCAGGACCGCAAGGACCAGCCGCGGGTCTCGATCGGTGCCAAGCTGGTTGCCAACCTGATCGTCGCGGCCGGGGCCGACCGGCTGCTCGGCATCGATTTCCATCAGCATCAGATCCAGGGATTCTTCGACATCCCCGTGGATCACCTGTACGCCGCGCCCGTGCTGACCCGGTACTTCAGCGACCTGAACCTGGATGACCTGGTCGTCATCGCGCCGGATGCGGGGTCCGCAAAGATGGCCCGCGGCTTCGCGCGCCGCCTCGGGGCTTCCCTGGCGGTCATCGACAAGCGCCGGCGCACGGCGAACGTGGCGGAAGTGGTCAACGTCGTGGGCGAGGTGGAGGGCAGGACCTGCCTGATCGTCGACGACATGGTCGACACCGCGGGCACCCTCACCAACGGCATCTACGCGCTGAAGGAACGCGGAGCGGCCGCGGTCTACGCCTGCGCCACCCACGCCCTCCTGTCGGGAAGGGCCTCCGACCGGCTGCAGGGGGCCCCGGTGGAGGAAGTCGTGGTCACCAACACCATCGACATATCCCCGGAACGGCGCTTTCCCAAGCTGAAGGTGCTGTCCGTGGCCGGGCTGCTCTCCGACGCCATCCGGTACATTCACTCCAACGCCTCGGTGAGCCAGCTGTTCAGGATGCCGGCCCGCGAGGCGCCGATCGTGGTAGAGGCCGGCGACGGCGATCCCGCATCGGCATCCGCATCCGCAAGCGCGTGGAGCGTGCGCGCAGCCAATCCCGTCTGACAACGTTCCCGAAACCAGACAAGAGCCCGAAATGAGCGTAGCAGAAGCCTCCCTCCAGGCCAGCCGCAGGGACGAAACCGGCAAGGGCGTCGCCCGCCGCCTGCGACGCGCGGGACGTATCCCGGCGGTCGTGTACGGAAAGGACATGGAACCCATCCCACTCTCGCTGGACGAGCAGGAGACGGTCCTTCTGTTCGAGTCCATCCCGGTGGCCAACACCGTCCTCCAGCTCGACATCGGCGGCGGGGAGACGTTGCGCACGCTGGTGCGCGAGATCCAGACCCATCCGTTTCGCCCGGATGTCCTCCATGTCGACTTCATGCGCCTGCGCCGCGGAATCGCGGTCGAACTGAGCGTGCCGATCTCGCTTTCCGGCACTCCGGCCGGCACCCGCGCCGGCGGCCGCCTGGACATCGCCCTGCACGAAACGCATGTGCGGTGCACCCCCGCGAGGATACCGGAGTTGATCGAGGCCGACATCTCGGAACTGGGCATCGGAGAGTCGCTCAGGCTCGGTGATATCCCCCTCCCCGAAGACGTTGAACTGGTCTCCGGCCCCGATACCCTGGTGTGTCACATAGCGACGGCCTGGGCGCCCGATGAGGAAGAAGAGGCTCTCGAAGCCGGTGAGGTCGAGGAAGCCGGCGGGGATGTCGGGGAATACTAGTTGAAGGTCATCGTGGGTCTCGGGAACCCGGGAGCCCGTTATGATGCCACGCGCCACAACGTCGGATGGTGGGCCATCGATCGCCTGGCGTACGACTGGGATCTCGGGCCGTTCGAGAGAACCGGGACCTCGATGCTGGCCGACGGCGTCGTCGCTGACCATACCGTGCACCTGGTGAAACCGGTCACGTACGTGAATCGAAGCGGGGCCGCGCTGGCGCCGTATCTCGATGCGGCGGACTTCCGCGTCGGAGAGGACCTTCTGGTCGTGGCCGACGACGTCAACCTCGACGTCGGGCGGTTGCGTTTCAGGCCCGGAGGCGGCGCCGGCGGCCACAAGGGGCTGCGGTCGGTGACCGGCGTGCTCGGCAGCCCGGACTACCCCCGGCTGCGCATCGGGGTGGGCGCCCGCCCCGCGCGCATGGATCTGGCGGACTGGGTACTCTCGCCGATGGAAGAGGATGACGAGGACGTGGTCGTCGCCCTGCTGCACGAGCTGCCCGCCGCGGCCCGACTGTGGATGAACGAGGGCATCGAGCCCGTGATGAACGCCTACAATCGATGACCCGCCCGTGCTGCGGCGGGATCTGAACCGCCACTCCAACCAGAAACGGATCAGATGAACGACTTGGTACCCCTTGCGAACTGGGCCTGGATGTTCGGCATCCTCGGGCTGGCGGCGGCCGGCGGGATCTTCGCCTACCTGAGCCGGCAGGACGCGGGCTCGGCCGTGATGGTCGATCTCGCCGACCAGATCCACGACGGAGCGATGGCGTTCCTGCGCCGCGAATACACGGTGCTGGCCGGGTTCGTCGTGCTGGTCGCCGTCCTGCTGGCGGTGGCGATTCCGGGCTGGAAATGGGTGGCCGACGTGGCGGGCGCTGCCTCCTCGGTATTCGCCGGCTTCTTCGGCATGAAGGCGGCCACCCGCGCCAACGTGCGCACCTCGGCCGCGGCCAGCACGGAAGGCCAGGGCAAGGCGCTCCGCATCGCCTTCGCGGGGGGCGCGGTGATGGGTCTCTCGGTGGCGGCCCTGGGGTTGCTCGGGGTCGGGATCTTCTACTGGATCTTCGCCGCGGGCGCCATTCCGGGCACCAGCGACTTCCCGCGCTTCTCGGAGATCGTTTCCGGTTTCGCGATGGGGGCCAGCTCCATCGCCCTGTTCGCGCGCGTCGGCGGCGGCATCTTCACCAAGGCGGCGGATGTGGGCGCGGACCTGGTGGGCAAGGTCGAGGCGGGGATCCCCGAGGACGATCCGCGCAACCCCGCCACCATCGCCGACAACGTGGGCGACAACGTCGGCGACGTGGCCGGCATGGGCGCCGACATCTTCGAGTCCTACGTCGGATCGATCA
>JAJEBS010000078.1 GCA_022822425.1 Gemmatimonadota bacterium
GAGTAGTCGAACAGGATCCCGCACAGGATCGAGATGGGTTGCGTCTTCGCGGTGGCGAGAACAACCAGCGCATGGGGGAACTCGGCGTCCGCGAGAAACCAGCCCCGATGCCCGTAGTTGGTGGCCTGCGAGCGAAACTCAGCTATTTCCCTGTCGAACTTCCGTCGAGAAACAGCCGGATCGACGAATTGCGGCTCAGACACCGCTACCGCTACCGCCAACGCCAGCCTTGAGGCTCAGGAACAGCTTGGCACCTGCCTTGATGTCCAGTGCGCCGATCGTCTTGCTTGTGTCGAGGATTTGTCCGGCTTCGTCCCGCAGCTCCCACTGCTCTGCGGGCTGTCCAGAATTGCCGGATTTCTTCAGCGCGGTCTTCACGGCCTCCTCAATCTGTTCGTCGAGGCTGACCGGGACCTGCTCCGGTTTGCCATTGACAACGATCGTGATCTCAAAATGCTTGTCCTTCATTCCTCGTTCTCCTGTCCGCTCGTCCACGGTTCCCACGATACGACGTGGAGATAATGCAAACCCGTCAGGCTGTCAAGCCTCCGGGGTCAGGTCCCCAGCCAACGCAGTACCCTGCCGTGCTGCCAACGACCACTGCGCACGCTCTCCTTGCCATCTCCAAGCCCCGCGCCAGCAGCACCTCGAACGAGTCCGACCATCCGTCGATCGCAGCAGCACGAACCCTCGTCCTGACCTCGCTGCTACCTGCTCGACATCGGGGGCCAGGTTAGCGCGGCTTGCCTGCGACGCGGCACCACTCCCCCGTTACGGCTTTGCGCGTTCACTGCAGCCGTCCTCATCGACGTTCCGTCTGCCCTCGCCAGCACCAGGCCCATCCAGCTTACGGCGCTCACTGATGTCCCCGCGCCGGATGCGACATGTGACGGACGCTGCAAGGCCCCGAACGGGTGGGGAGTTACTTCGGGCAGCTGGCGTTCGGGGCCCGGAACGTCATCACGAGCGCGACTGGCCTATTGGATGATCCGCAGTGCGCTGTTGCGAAACGCGTCTTCGGCCTGTCTCGCGCGTTCCGCGAAATGGAACTCTTCGAGCTGAATCGTGGCTCACGACTCGGACTCTTGCACCGCGGAGTCTGGACGAGGGCGAGCTGTTGGTGATCGCCGAGGCTTACGGGCGGCACTCGGTGGATGGTGCTGGGCAACCTAGCCTTCAATCGTCGGGGTCAGGCGTGCCGCGACTAGACGGCGGACCTGCTGCGGGCGATCGGGTGGCCGGAATCGGACGGTCGGCACGGCTTGGAGTGTAATCGACCGTGTCCCTGGATCGCCAGCCGACCGAGGAGCACGGGGCCTAGCCAGATTCCGGTCACGCTGCTTACTCTAATCGTCCATTACGACGAGGAGAAGATCCATGTCCAAGGCGATTCCATTCGACATCAGATTCGTTCCTGCGGGTACGGGATCTGCTGTTTGGGATGATCCTCACGTCGATCAGCTCATTCACAGATTCATGCCCCACGACCGCGACCACGGACCGATGCTCGGTGTCCTACATATGGGCGCCACTCGTCCGACACCGGGTGTCCTGCGCAACCTTGTTGTGACCGTCGGCGAAGACGTGAAAGCTGGGCGATACGGCAACTGCTTCTCGCTGTTTATTTCTAGTGAAGACGAGGACACCCGAAGCGTGATTGGTGACGTTGCCGCGTCGAGAAACGTGGCGCTGTTCGTCTGCTCCTCGTTCGACGATCTCGATGACGCAGAACCTGCCGGCGTGCTCACAGCCAGGGATCGCGAAACCCTGAATCTGGTCTCGGAAGCCGGCGGGACCGCTACTGCCCTGAGCCTTGCCGAACAGGTCAGTATCGGGAAGACCGCGGCGGGAAACCGCTTGGCTTCGCTGCACAGGAAGGGATACCTACAACGTGTGGTGCAGCCGCATCCGGCTGGCGATCTCTTCGTCGACCCTCGCTCGGTGCGTGTGCCCTAGATCTCGTCCATTACGGATTTGGATGGATTGCGGGGCCTGACGGGGCGTCTGGTGGGGTGGCGGTTCTCTCATGTGTTGAGAAAGCCTCCGCCACCGCTTGCTTCGCAACGTGGTGAACTCGTGCCGGGCGGTGACAGCCCGGATCGGATTCCCGCCATTCGAGCCTGTTTCCCACTTTTCCGGTGCGGTCGAGTCAGATTGAGCGTTCGGACAAGCATGGCATATCGTGCAGTTCTGATTGAACTTAGACGAGTTCTTGCGGGGATTCAGGCAATGTTGGAGACACCTGATAAGCGTGAGGTCGGTGCTTCAAGTCCACCCCGACCAAGAAGACTCCTAAGGCGTTCGATTCGAGAAGCAGCCTGCCTTCCTCATCCGTCGACTGCGCGGCCCAGTTGACCGACAACCGCCCTCCCCCAACGCTCCCGGTGGCCGCCCGCCGACCGGAGCATCATATTCCCCCGCATGAAACATCGAGCAACGACCGGATCGTCCCTCCGGACCCAAACCGCAGCTCTTCCGGGCAGTTGCACGCACTGGCCCGCATTCAAGCTTCCCCCCTCGCCGCCGCTGCCGTCGTCCTGTTAGGCTCAGCCACATGTTCGCCGCGCAGGCAGCAGGCCGCATTCCCCAACCGCCTCATCGAGATCGTCTCATGGCCCCCCCGGCAGCCCCTCGGACCTCCTCTCACGGGCGCTGGCCGCCGCCACGCCGCCACACTTCGACGGGCAACGCCTGACCGTGATGACCCGGCAGGGTGGGGCCGGGGCCGCCGGCATGCAGTACATGCAGGGTCCCGCGGGGGACCACTCACGTGCTCGGCGTGATCACGGCTAGCCGGACGGTAGACATGGCGACGGGGCGGATCCCGTTCGCCCCGGAGGACGTCACGCCCATCCTCCGGCACCGGATCGATCCCTTCCTCGTAGCGGTAAGGGACGACAGCGCCTCCCGCACGCTGGGAGACCCGTTCGAGGCCGCCCACGCCCGGCCCGGCGAGGTGTCGGTGTCGAGGTTCAGCCCATCCACTCACCCACACAACCGGGACCGGCACCAATGAACCTGGAAGTTCTCTTAGTCGGGGGGATTCTTGCAGCAGCGGTGGTCCTGTTCGTGACCGAAAGGGTCCGGGTGGATCTGGTGGCGTTGATGGTGATGCTGGGGCTCGTGGTGGCAGGCATCCTCGAGGGCGAGGAGGCGGTCATGGGCTTCGCCAACGAAGCGGTCATCACCATCGCTTCGGTCCTGGTCCTGAGCGGAGCGCTTGCGCGCACCGGGGTCGCTCGTTTCATCGGCCAACGGGTTCTGGCGGCATCGGGTGATGGAGTCGGCCGTCTCACCGCGGTGATGATGGCCACGGTGGGCCTCTTGTCGGGAATCATGAACGACATCGGGATTACCGCCCTCATGCTGCCGGTGGTGTTGGATATGGCCCGCCGCATAGGGACGCCGCCATCCAAACTGCTCATGCCCCTGGCCTTCGGATCCCTGCTTGGGGGGATGACGACCTTGATCGGAACGGCGCCGAACATCCTGGTGAACGGGGCGTTGCGGGATGCGGGGTTTGAGCCGTTCGGAATGTTCTCGTTCACACCGGTCGGGTTGACGGCGCTTGCCGCGGGAATCGTCTACATGACCTTCCTGGGGCGGCGGCTGTTTCCGAACCGGGATCCGAAAAAGGAATCGGCGCCGGCGGATCTGGGGGGACTCTACGGCCTGGGTGGCCTGGTCGGAATGCTGAGAGCGCCCAGGCATTCGACTCTGGCAGGCAAGACGCTGCAGCAAAGCCGGTTGGGCCAGGCCCTCGGTCTGAACGTGGTCGCCGTGCAACGAAGCGGGCAGATGATCCTCGCGCCCGGACCGGATTTCGTTCTGAGCGGGGGAGACGAGATGGTTGTTGAAGGAACCCTGGAGAGGTTCGAAGGCTTGCGCGCATGGAAGCATCTGGAGATCGAGTCGAGAGATCGGGCTCTTGAGCGCATTGCAGATGCCTCCATCGAGGTAGCGGAACTGGAGTTGGCGGAAGATTCACCGCTGATCGGGCAGACGGTTCGAAGGGCGAATCTGCGCCAGACTCTTGGCCTGCACGTTCTCGCAATTCTGCGGGGTGATCGGGTACATCGCACGGGATTGCGCCTGATGACTCTTGCTGCGGGGGATCGCCTGGTGGTCGCGATGAAAAGCGGGCGATTTGCCGCACTGGAGGAGGACAGGACCTTTGGAGCGATCCATTCGGTGTCGGCAGGAGAACTGATTTCCCACTACCAGATGGAACGCAGGATTCAAAGCGTCAGAATCTCGGGGGAATCGCTGCTGGCCGGTCAGCTGCTCGCGGAAACCCGGCTGGCCGATGCATTCGGCCTGACGGTTGTGGGCATCCTGCGGGCCGATGAAGAGCTTCTCATGCCGGATCCGGATACAAAGCTCGAGGGAGGGGATGTTCTCCTGCTCCGGGGACGACTGGAGGATCTCAGGATCCTGCAGGCGCTCCAGGAATTGACGGTGGGCGACAATCGCCCCCTGGACGTGAGCCGATTGGAGTCCGACACCGTCGGCCTGGCGGAGGCTTCGTTGTCTCCACGCACGACATTCGCGGGAAGGACAATCGAGGAACTCAATTTCCGTGAAGACTACGGTGTTTCCATCCTTGCGATATGGCGGAATGGAGAGATCTACCGGAGTGGGCTCCGGCAAATGAAACTGCTTCCAGGTGATGCGTTCCTGCTTTATGGCGACAGAAACAGGCTCGCGCGCCTGGTGGAAAACCCGGACTTCCTCGTCATGACCGAAGAAGCGGCAGAGGTGGTGCGAAGCCGGAAAGCTCCGGTCAGCGCCCTGATCATGGCAGGCGTCCTGACTTCGGTGGTCTCGGGCCTCCTGCCGATCTACGTCGCGGCGCCGATTGGAGCGGTCCTGATGGTGCTGACGGGTTGCCTCAACATGGAAGAGGCCTATCGGTGCATAGAGTTGAAAGCGGTGGTCCTGATCGCGGGGATGCTCAGCCTGGGACTGGCGATGCAGGAATCCGGAACTGCCGCGCTGGTGGCCGAGACCGTGTTGGGGTCCATTGCGGACTTTGGTCCCCTGGCAGTGGTGGCGGGACTTTTCCTGATCACCGCCCTTTCAGCTCAGGTGATGCCGACGGCGGCAGTGGCGGTACTCATGTCGCCCATTGCGCTCAGCACGGCCGCCAGCGAAGGGTTCTCGCCCCACGCTCTGATGATGACGGTGGCCATAGCGAGCTCCTGCGCCTTCATGAGTCCGGTAGGGCATCCGGTCAATCTGTTGGTGATGGGCTTCGGAGGATACCGGTTTGTTGATTTCATCAAGGCGGGATTCCCGCTGTTTCTCCTGGTAATGGCGGTGGTCCTGACCGTGCTTCCGCTCGTATGGCCGCTGGTGCCGGGAGGGTGAGGAGGGGGAGGGGGTAGTCCCATTCAGCCATGTATTCGCCCAGCCGACGATCCGATACTTACCGGCGGCGCGGGGCTCACAGGCTCGCAGGATGCCCCTCTGGCCGCCAAGCGAACCCCGCCTCGCCGGAGTCCGGATTGGCTCGAAAGCACGACGAGACCTACAAACTCGTCTTTTCCCACCAAGCCGCGGTCGAGGAACTCATCCGCAACTTCGTGGGCAAGGGGCTGGCCGACGAACTCGACTTCGACACACTGGAACCCCTCCCGACCGATCGCATCAGCGGCGGCTTGGTCCAACGCCGATCGGATTTGCTCTGCAAGGTACGCTTTCGGAGCGGCTGGCTGTACCTGCTGATCCTCTTGGAGTTTCAGTCGGAGAACGATCCGTTCATGGCGCTCCGCATCCTCACGTACACCTGCCTCACCTATGAGGAGCTGATCCGCCGGGGAGAGGTCAGCCCGGGCAACAGGCTGCCGCCCCTGCTGCCGGTCACCGTCTACAACGGTCGGCCGCGCTGGCGGGCCGCCACGGATGTCAACGAACTCGTCGCCCCGGTGACGGAACCGCTGGCGCAGTATCTGCCGAGCTTCAGGTATCTCCTGCTGGACTTGCAGCGGATCGGCGAGCAGGATCCCGGGGCGCGGGATCTGGTGACTTCGCTCGGGATATTGGAGCGCCACCCTACGCCGGAGAACCTGCAGCGGATCCTGCGGGGTTTGGCACGCAGGTTCCGCGGACCAGAGTTCGCCGAGTTTCGCCAGGCGATACGTTCGTGGGTAGCGGGGGCTGCGGAGGCGTGGCAGATTTCCGAGGCGGACCTGGCGGGGATGATGTCGATCACGGAGGACGAGGAGATGTACGAGAGAGCGAAGGAGTTGAGGGACCAGGTCCACCGCGACGGGGTCCGGCAGGGCCTGGAGCAGGGCCGCATCAGGGAGCGGGCGCTCCTGGTGCGGCGTTTCGCGACCAGGAAATTCGGGGCGGAGACGGCCGAGCGGCTGACGCGAATCCTGAAAGACAGGGCGGATGCGGATCGGCTCGACGAGGTCGTCGATGCGATCATCGATTGTGACAGCGGAGCGGAGTTGTTTGCCCGCGTGCGTGCCTAGCACAGCCCACCCGCATGGAAAGCCAAGCACCAATCGCATCGTCACTACGGCCACGAACCGCAGCCCTCTCCCGCCCCGGCAAGCCCCCGTCCCAACCCAGGCTCCCCCGCCTCCTCGCCGTTGCGTTCGTCCTGCTGGCCTCAACAACGTGTTCGCCGTCTGGCGAGGACACCGCATTCCCCAACCGCTCCATCGAGATCGTGTCCTGGGCGACGCCCGGCGGCCCCTCGGACCTCCTCTCTCGCGCGCTGGCCGATGTCGCGCCGGCGCACTTCGACGGGCAGCGCGTGAACGTGATGACCCGGCAGGGCGGGGCGGGGGCCGCCGGCATGCAGTACATGCAGGGCCGTGCCGGGGACCCCCACGTGCTGGGCGTGTTTACGGCGAGCGGGACGGTGAACATGGCGACGGGGCGGATCCCGTTCGCCCCGGAGGACTTCACCCCCATCCTTCGGATCCAGATCGATCCCTTCCTCGTCGCGGTGCGGGACGACAGCCCGTTCCGCACGCTAGGGGACCTGTTCGAGGCCGCCCACGCCCGGCCCGGCGAGGTGTCGGTGTCCGGGTTCGGCGCAGCGTCGGCCCATTTCCTCGGCTTCGTCCGGTTGCGGGCGGCGGCAGGAGATCCGGATATCCGCTGGATCGCCTACGAGGGGTCGGCGGACGCGGTGGTCGCGGCGCTCGGCGGCCACACGAACGCGGCGCACACGAACTACAACATCGTGCGCGAGCACCTGCGCGCGGGGACGATGCGCGTGCTGGGGACCGCGATGCCCGTCGAGGCGCTTCCGGACACCCCGAGCTACGCGGACCAGGGATACGACCTCCAGCCCGTCCACTGGCGGGGTGTGGTGGGCCCGCCGGGACTCGACGCCGAGACGCGGACCGACATCCGCGCCCGCCTCCTGGCCGCGATCGACGATCCGGGGTTCCGGGAGTACATGGAGCGCGCCGCTCTCGAGTACGCGACGATGGAGGATGCGGAGGCGTTCGGGGCCTGGATGACGGAGGAAGTCACGACCAGCCGGGACCTGCTGCAACGGCTGGGGATCCTGGATGGGTAGCTAAGCGAAGTCTCCCAACCTATCTCCTCATCGTCCGGTCGTCCGCCCCGCCATCGTCGTCATCCCAGTCGAGGTAGTAGAGTTCTCTTGGATTCCTCTCCAGGTACTTGGCGGCGACACTTCGAGAGAGGTTGCCTGTCCTGTACGCCAAGGTTACCAACCGTACGAATCGATCTGGAAGCTTGGGGGGCGGCCTGGTCCAGTGCTTCGGCATGCTTGCTCGGTCCATCCGGCGAAACGACGGATCATCGAGCCGCTTCCGGACTGCGTCCTCCGATATCAGGTCGAGACTTCGGAGACGCCACAACAACGCTTCGGTTGAGACGCCGTAAGCCCGAGCCATGTTCACGACTTCTAGATGCGAGGCCTCTCTTCCCTCGAAGCGAGACCGGAACTCCGCGCGCAAGTCGTCGCTGGGGAGGAGCAGCGCGGATGCGAAGACGTTCGCAAGCGTCTCGACCCGCTCCGGCCATGTCGTGCGTTGGTTCCCATGTGGCCACGCGTCCATTACGGCGTCCCAGGTCACCAGGTGGAAAAGCTCGTGGGCCAGGCTGTAGCGCTGCCGCCAGGGCGCTTCATGGCGGTTTAGCAGCACCGCCGCGTCCGAGTCTGTCCGCACACACGCAGCTGACCCTCCGCTACCCAGGTCATCGAGAAACAACTTGACGCCAAAACGCTCCTGCAGGACTTCGGCCAGCGACATGGCAGGGCGTCCCCCGAGGTCCATGCTGCGTCTCGCACTGGACGCCAACTGTTCCGCCTGGCCGAATGATGTCGATTGGTTCACGGCAAACCGAGGCAATGGCTGCGTGTCGCAACGGGCACTGGTCAGTTCCTCGACACGCCTGTATCGCTCGTAGCGCTCAAGCAGCCTCGCTTCGTGTTGGCACCGGTCTGCGTCGGGCCCATGAGAACGCCAAAAAACGTGCGTTTCGGCTTGGCTGGTGTCTTCGAGCTCGAGTAGCCTGGGCAGGCTGGTGTGAAGGGCATTGGCGATTCTGGCCAGTTCCCATGCCTTGACGTCTCGCTGACCTCGTTCCAACTCGGAGACGATCTGGTGCGAACCAAACCCGACAGCTTCCGCCAGTTCTCGCTGGCTCATGCCCAAGGCCTTCCGGCGGGCGCGAACGGAATCCGCAATAATTTCCTGCATGTTGCTCGTCATATCTCCTCTCTTGTAGGTTGTAATCAAGATAATCTTGAAATCGGGCGGATGCCCAGACGAACCGAAGCGGATCTCACCGTCCGGCCTCCGGTGGCCGACCGCGCACGGGCGCATCATATTCTCCGGCATGGAACAACTGGGAAACCTGGATGGGTAGCCGCTCCGTCCGCGAAAGCCCGCCGCTGCGTCTCCTGGCGGAAGCGGGGCTGCTCGCCGCCGCCGGAGCCGCGGTCCTGCTCGACTCGCGCGGCTATCCCCCTTCGCTGACCGAAGGCGCCCCGGGCCCCGCCTTCTTCCCGCGACTGCTCGCGGCGCTCCTCATCGCCTTCGCGGCCTGGCTCGCGATCCGTGCCTGGCGCGGCGCGAAGGAGGGAGGCTCGGGCGAGAGGAGCTCGGATGCCGACTCGCGCGGCGAATCGAGCGCGGGACGTTCCCGCGGGAACGTTGCTTTGGAATCGGACTCGGATTCGGCCCCTGGCGAGAGTGCCAGCACCCGCATCCAGCCCCTCGGAGTATGGATCGCCGTAACCTGGATCGCCGCCTTCCTCCTCGTATGGCCCCTGCTTGGAACCGTCCTCTCGGTGCCGCTCCTCGTCGTGGGCCTCATGTGGCTGACGGGGGAGCGTTCGTGGCGGACGCTGGTCTCGGTGCCGCTCGCCTTCGCCGGGTTCATCTACCTCGTGTTCATGGTCCTGCTCGGCGTGCCGCTGCCGGCCGGGTTCTGACCGGGCGACGCCGGGCGTGTCGGTCTTCCTCGACGGTCTCCTGACGGCGCTCCAGCCGGGGAACCTCGCCGCGCTGCTGGCGGGCAGCCTGCTCGGGGTGTTCGCGGGGGCGATGCCGGGGCTGAGCTCGACGGTGGGGCTCGCGCTCGTCCTGCCGGTGACCTTCGCGCTCGACCCGACGCCGGCGCTCCTGATGATGGTCTCGATCTACATGGCGGCGGAGTACGGGGGATCGATCACGGCGATCGCGATCGGTGTTCCGGGAAGCTCGCCCGCGCTCGCGACGACCTTCGACGGCTACGCCATGACGCGGCGGGGCGAGGCGGGGCGCGCGCTGGGGATCTCCCTCTTCTCCTCCATGAGCGGGGGGATCCTGGGGACGATTCTCCTCGTGCTGGCGCTCGGGCCGCTTTCGCGGGCGGCGATCGCCTTCGGGCCGGCGGAGTACTTCGGGCTCGGCGTGTTCGGCCTCTCGATCGTCGCGAACCTCGTGGGAAGGGACCCCCTGAAGGGGATCATCAGCGCGCTGTTGGGACTCCTTTTCTTCATCGTCGGGCTGGACGTCCTCACGGGGGCGCCGCGGCTCACGCTCGGCACCAACATGCTCATGGACGGGCTCGGGCTGGTGCCGATGCTGATCGGCTTCTTCGCCATCGCCGAGGCGCTGAAGGCGGCGGCAGGCGGGCGCAAGGCGGCGGCGCCCGGGGCCGGCATCACCGGGGCGCTGCCCAAGGCCCGCGAGCTGTTCGGGCTCTGGCGCACGATTCTGCGCGGGTCGGCGATCGGCGGGCTGATCGGGGCCATCCCCGGCGCCGGGGCGACGATCGCCTCGATCGTGGCGTGGAACGAGGAGCGGCGCGTCTCGAAGGACCGGGAGCGGTTCGGGACCGGGGTGCCGGCCGGCATCGCGGCGCCCGAGGCGGCGAACAACTCCTGCGTGGGGGCCGCCATGATCCCCCTCCTCGCGCTCGGGATTCCGGGGTCGGCCAGCGCCGCCGTGCTGCTCGGCGGCCTCACCGTGCAGGGCGTCGCGCCGGGCCCGCTGCTGATGGCCGAGCGCGCCGACCTCGTCTACGCGCTGTACGCCGGGTTCCTGGTGGCGGTGCTGCTCATGCTGGCCGTGGGGCGCCTCGGGATCCCCCTGTGGACGCGCGTCGTGCGGCTGCGCCCGTCGATCCTGATGCCGCTGGTCGTCGCCATCTCGCTCGTGGGCGTCTTCGCCCTGCGCGGGAACGCGGCCGACGCCTGGGTGGCCCTCTTCTTCGGGGTCGTCGGCTTCGCCATGTTGCGGGCCGGTTATCCGCTGGCGCCGGCGGTGCTCGGCCTCATCCTCGGTCCCATGATCGAGACCAACTATCGGCGGGCCCTCACGCTGTCGTCGGGCTCGCACACGATCTTCCTCGAGAGCCCGATCAGCCTGGTGCTGCTCGCGCTGGCGGTGGTCAGCTTCGCGGCCCCGGCGGTCAGGAACCGTCTCATTTCCGGAAAACGACAAGCAAAGGAGCAAGAGTGAGCGCGACACGCGCGGTCATCGACTTCATCCTCGAAACGAACAACGCCGACTTCCCGGAGCGGCTGCTGAGCGAGGGGCGGCGCTGCGTGCTGGACGGCACGGGCGTGATCCTCGCCGGCTCCACGGACGTCTGCTCGCGCATTGTGCAGGATCAGATCGCGGCGCAGGGGGGGCACGCAGAGGCGACCGTTTTCGGGCTGCCGGACACCGGTGCCCCGGCCTCGCTCGCGGCGCGCGCCAACGGCACGGCGGGCCACGCGATGGACTTCGACGACACCCAGCTCTCGAACGCCCCCGACCGCATCTTCGGGCTCCTCACGCACCCCACGGTGGCGCCGCTTTCGGCGGGCTACGCGATGGCGGAACGGGTGGGAGCCACGGGCGCCGAGTTCCTGGAGGCGTTCCTCATCGGCTTCGAGGTGGAGTGCAAGATCGCCGAGGCGATCGATCCCCGGCACTACCGGGAGGGGTTCCACTCGACCGCGACCATCGGCACGCTCGGGGCCTGCGCGACGGCCGCCCGGCTGGCCGGGTTGGAGGCGGACGACCTCGCCATGGCGCTCGGCATCGCGGCGAGCCTCTCGTCGGGGATCCGGCTCGGGTTCGGCACCATGACCAAACCGCTCCACGCCGGGCGCGCCGCCGAGAACGGCATCGTGGCGGTCGACCTCGCCGCGCGCGGCTTCACGGCCGGGAACGACGCGCTGGAGGCGCCGTGGGGTTTCTTCCGCGTCTTCGGCGGCGGCTTCGAGCCCGCGCGGCTGGTGGGCGCCCTCGGCGCCCCCTACACCCTGCTCGACCCCGGCGTGTCCGTGAAACCCTTCCCGTCGGGAAGCCTCGGCCACCCCAGCATGGCCGCGATGCTCGAACTCGTGACCGAGCACGATCTCGCGCCCGACGACATCGCCGGCATCACCTTCCGCGCTGGCCACAACATCCTGAAGCCGCTGCGCTATCCCGTCCCGACCAACGAGCTGGAAGCGAAGTTCTGCATCCCCTTCGTCCTCTCGAGCATCGTCCTCCGCCGGCGGGCCGGAATCCGCGAGTTCCACGACGACTTCGTCCTCTCCGGGGAAGTGGCCGACATGATGCGGCGGGTGACGGTCCGGTTCGACGAGGAGATCGACGCGCGCGGCTACGACCGCATGCGGAGCGCCATCGACGTCCGCCTCCGCGACGGCACCGAACTCCACACCGAGGCGGACACCTATCCCGGCGGCCCGGAGCGGCCGCTGACCCGGGAGGAACTGCACGCCAAGTTCCGCGACTGCGCGAGCCTCGTGATGGACGACGCGGGTATCGATGCTGCGCTGCGGGCGCTTGAGCGGGTGGATGAGCTGGGGGATGTCGGGGAGCTCGTGGGGGCGCTTGGGGTTGATGCCGCGGAAGCCTCCGCGGGTGGTCCGGCCGGAGTCACGAGGTGAGGCGGCTCTGTTTCGGGCTTGAGAAGCCTCCGCCGGTCTCGATGTCGACGGCTATCGAGCCGATCAGGTTCCCGATCGTCTTCTCCCCGCGACGCAACCCGTAACGATACAACGCGCGCCAGCCCAGCGTCGCCAGCCCACCGCCTGCCGCTCCACTGGCAAGGAAGCCCAGTACCGCCGCACCGGCCGCGATACCCCCGATCCCGAGGGCGGCGGCCGCGCCCGCGGCGGCAAACGCGCCACCGACACCGCTCAACGATGCGACCACCGCGGAGAAGCCGCCCCCGACCCACATATTGAGCTTGTGGCTGTAGATAAAGCTCCCGCGAACGGTCAACTCGGTCTCAGGCGGATCGGTGTCCACGCGCCGGAGGCTGAAAAGCAGCTGCTTGAGGTCGACCCACGCCATCTCGTACGCGAACGACTGATCTCCCGGGGTTGCCGAGTAGGAGTATGCAGGCACGTTGAAGACCAACACGCCTCCGTCGAGCAGGTCGCCTCCGTGTTGATCGACAAGGCTGAGATGGAACGGACTCTCCGGGAGGATCCGTTGCATGGCGCGGTAGACCTCCTCCGCCGGTGCGTGGATCACCCGGGAAACCTCCAGCGCACGCGGCGGTTGGCCCAGGAAACGGGCTGCCATCCTTGATGGCCGGGCCCGGGCTCCTTCGGCGAGGGCCCGATTGCGAGCCTCCGCGAGCGCATGATCGACGAACGCCGGCGAGATTCCGGCTTCTTCGGCAGCGGCCCGGACATCCGCAAGGCGGTACCCTTCGACCTCCGCCGTGTCCGAGGCATGCCCTCGCGTAGCCGACTGCCGCGAACGCTCTTCGAGGCGGCGAGCGGCCTCGGCCTGCAACTCGGCCGCCCGGTGCCAGAGTGCGCGTGCCTCCTCTTCGGAAATGCGGGTTTCGTCCTGGCTCATGGAACCGTGGCAAGGGTTACCATTCGATCGAGAGGACCGCGATGACGGCCGAGGTGGCCGCGTCGGATATCTCCTCTACATAAATCGTATCGCGGTGCGGTGCATCCAGGATCCTGCCAAGTCCTTCAACCGTTCCGCACTCCTGTACCCGACCGTCGTCCAGAACGCATGTGAAGACGTGATGGACGACCGTGGCCAGCTCCTGATCATGGCTTGTGTAGACCGACAGGAAGCCGTCGCGCCACACGTATGCCTCGGCGTGAGTCGTCCAGGTCGATAGAAAGGCGAACATACCGGACTGCGACATACCCGCGAACGGCCGATCGACCGGCGCCCGGTAGAACGGCGGTGCGTAGCTGAAGCCGGGCACCTCACCCTCGATCACCTGGAAGGTCGGCGAGATCGGCTGGGTGCAGCTGATGGCGTCCGTAGTTGCCGTCAGATAGGCGTACTGCATCCGAGCGACCACCCCGCCCTCGGCCTCGCTGATTGCAAAGCGGCCGTCTCTGGAGCACGAACTCGACACCCACTCACCCCCGTGGGTGAGCCGATGAGCGATGTGCCACTGGCCGGACTTCTCCTCCGGAACGAAAGGCGTGATCACCGCCAGCCCCTCCGCATCCGCGATGATGTCTGTCGGACTGCCCGTCACCTGCAGGTCTCGAAGCTCGATGAAGGTCCCGTCGTGCCTGAACACTGAAACTCTTGGCCCCAGCGTCGGGTCGACTACGTAGACGGTATCATCGAAGACAGCCAGCGCCATCGGATCGCCGAACTCCCCCGGTCCACGACCCTGTCCTCCGAAGCGGTGCACGAAGGTGCCGTTCGACTCCTGGTATGCTGTTATGGTCCGGGCCATTCCATCGAGCACGAACAGCAGGGAGTCCGACCGGGCAACTTCCGTGATTGCGTTGACGAATCCGTCGCTATCCCGGCCCAGGTCGATGGTCCGTGCGCGCCGAACCTGAAGCTCCCGTACAACAACGCCGGGGGGCAGGTCACTGTGGGGCAATGCGGCCATTGACGATGCCGAGTCCTCGGAACCGCAACCACCCAGGGCGATCACGAGACCGATGGTCGGCCACACCGCTTCCGCCATGCGACAGCGCGTTGACATTCCGTACCAACTCCCCCGAGAGGCTCTTGCACCCAGGTGCCTGGGGTTCCAGATCGGACCCGTGGCGGTCACTCCCTTGTTCTCCGTTTCGAGATTCCGAGTTCCAGCCTCGAGCCGACTGCGACGCCAGCGTCGTCGGGACGCGGCGATGCTCGCACGCGCCGATGCCACGCGGTAGTTTCCCGCCGGAAAACGACCACCGCCATGCGAAAGGCCGCCGCTCACCCGCATGTTCGCCAACTATCTCGCCGGACGCATAGCCCAGCTCGGGATCGTGCTGCTCCTGGTGTCGGTCGCGGTCTTCTCCATCATGCACGCCCTCCCCGGAGACCCGGTGCAGCTGATGCTCTCCGGGGCCGAGAGCGGATCGGTGACGCCCGAGCGCCAGGAGCAACTGCGCGAGGAGATGGGGCTGAACGATCCCCTGCATGTGCAGTACGGACGTTTCCTGCGGGGCGCGGTTACGGCCGATCTGGGAACATCGGTCCGACTGCGCCAGCCCGTCCTCGACCTGATCCTCGACCGCCTGGGCTCGACGCTCGCCCTCAGTCTGGGCGGCATCCTCTTCGCGGTGATCATCGGAGTGACCACCGGGGTGATGGCGGCGCTCAAGCAGGGCTCGTGGATCGACGGGTTCAGCCGGGTGCTCGCCTACGCGGGAGTGTCGCTGCCCCTCTTCTGGCTCGGTCTCCTGCTGATCCTCGCGTTCTCGTTCTGGCTGCCGTGGTTCCCGCCGGCGGGGTCGGAGGGGCTCCGGTCCCTCGTGCTCCCCAGCCTCTCGCTCGGGCTCCTGTCTGCTGGAGTGATCGCGCGCCTGACTCGGGCGTCGCTGCTTGAGGTACTCGTCGAGGACTACGTGCGCGCGGCGTGGGCGAAGGGCCTGCCCAAGCGCATCGTCTATCTGCGGCACGCGCTCCGGAACGCCTTCCTTCCGGTTCTGACCATCCTCGGGCTTCAGTTTGGGGCAATGCTCGCGGGCGCGGTCGTGACGGAAACGGTCTTCAGCCGCCCCGGGCTGGGCCGCCTGGTGGTGAGCGCGATCCTCTGGAAGGACTATCCGCTGGTGCAGGGGATCGTCCTGTTCATGGCCACGGCCTACGTCCTCGTGAACCTGCTCGTGGATCTGCTGGCGGCCTGGCTCGATCCGCGCATACGGGACGGGGCGCCGGCATGACGATCGCGGGCCGCAGGCTCAGCCCCGGCTTCATCGCCGGCGTGACCATCCTCGCGGGGTGGGTGCTGCTGGCGATCTTCGCCGCCCTCGGCTCGCCCCACGATCCGCTGGCCACGGTCTCCGGGGCGCGCGAGGCGCCGTCGCCGGAGTTCTGGTTCGGGACCGACCGGCTCGGCAGGGACGTGTTCAGCCGGGTCATCTACGGTGCGCGCGTGTCGCTCATCCTCGGATTCATCAGCGTCGCCATCGGCTCGGTGCTCGGCTCCGCGCTGGGGCTCGTGTCCGGCTACTACCGCGGCGCGGTGGACACGGTGCTGATGCGCGTAGTGGATGCCATGCTGGCCTTTCCCGGCATCCTCCTGGCGCTTGTCGTCATCGCGGCCCTCGGCCCGAGCATCACCAACGTCATGGTCGCGGTCGGCGTGTCCACGATCCCGCGCTACGCGCGCCTGGTGCGAGGGACGGTGCTGACCGTGCGCGAGCAGGAGTACATCGACGCGGCCCGGCTCCTGGGGGTGCGGGATCTCCGAATCATCCTGCGCCACGTGCTCCCGAACACCGCGATCCCGCTGCTCGTGCTCTCGACGCTCGAGTTCGGACACGCGATCTCCGTGGGCGCGGGGTTGAGCTTTTTGGGACTGGGCGCGCAGCCCCCGACGCCGGAGTGGGGGCTGATGGTTGCCGTGGGACGGGACGTGCTGGGGCGGGCGTGGTGGATTTCCACCTTCCCCGGGCTCGCCATATTCACCGTGGTCATGGCCACGAACCTCCTGGGCGACAGCCTGCAGGAGATGCTGGATCCGAGGCTGAAGGGCCGGTGAGCGCCCACACATGCGCCCGACATGTTTCCAGTAGACACCAGTAACTCGTCAGTAGACGACAGTAAGAGAAAAGAGGAGGATCATCGACCGTGAGCGACAGGTGCGTAGGGGTCCAGATCGGGCCCGCGAGCTTCGTGGACGAGGGCGTGGACGCCGTGCTGGACACGTTGCAACAGCGCGTGGGCGTGAATGTGGTCTTTCTGGGAACCGTGAGCTGGCTCGGGCTCAAGATCGGGCGCAGCATCTCATGGAAGATCGATGGCTGGCCGGATCACGGCGTTCCGGAGCCGCTCGAAGTCCAGGGCGGATCCTACCTCGCGCATCATCCCGAGTTCTACGAGAACACCTGCGTCACCAACTTCCGCGCGCCGGACGAGGCGATGCGCGGGCGGGACATTCTGGAGATGGTCGTCCCCGGTGCCCGGGAGCGCGGGATGAAGGTGATCCCGGAGCTGATGGAGCCGCTCTTCAAGTACTCGGGCCACGGCTCGGCCAACACCGTGCAGATCCCCAACCTGGTGCAGCTCATGGAGGTGGACTACCTGGGGCGGATCAGCGGGGCGCCGTGTCTCGAGCATCCCGACTACCGGGGGTGGTGGCACGCGCTGATCGAGGATCACTGCCGGAGCTACGACATCGACGGCATCATGTGGTGCAACGAGCGCCGAAGCCCTCTGGATCAGCTCGTGACCGGAATGGCGCCGGGATGTTTCTGCACGCATTGCCAAGCCAGCATGGATCGGGCCGGGATCGATCCCGAGGGGACGCGGCGGGCGTGCGCGTCCCTTCACGACTATTTCAGGAAGGCGCGCGCGGGGGAGCATTTCACGGACGGAGCCCTCATCACCGGCCTCCGGATCCTCCTCGACAACCCCGAGTTCCTGCTGCTCGAACGGCACTGGGTGGAGCGCAACAAGGACCTGGACCGGGAGCTCTACGGGCTCGTCAAGTGGTGCGATCCGGCGCTCGAGTTCGGGCTCAACGTGTGGAACCGCAACCACTTCAACCCGTTCCGCAAGGCGCAGTGGCCGTGGGCCGAGACCAAGGACTACGCCGACTGGGTGAAGCCGATCACGTACCAGCATCAGTCGGGCGGCATCTACATCAACGAGATGAAGGCGCTGCACGCGTCCCTTTTTCGCGATTTCGCGCCCGCGGAACTGACGCCGATCATGTACCGGATCCTTGGACTCGATGAGGCCCCGTGGGACGAGCTGCTCGGTGTGGGCATGTCACCCGCGAGCTATGTTGGCGGGCAGTGCCGGGACACCATCGAGGGGTTGGACGGGCAGCTTCCGGTGCTGATGGGCGTCGGCGTGGACGCGCCGCGATCGAGCGCGGATCAGGCGGCCTGCACACCGGAGATCGTTTACGAGAGCGTGCGCGCGGCGTACGAAGCCGGCGCCGCCGGCGTCATCTACTCGCCGAACTACGCGAGCATGAAGCTCACCAACCTCGACGCCGGAGCGCGAGCGCTCGCCGAGTTGGGGATCTGAGGGAAAACACCATGCCCGAAGCACCAGCCTGGAAGTTCCAGCCCGTCCTGCAGGATCTGGCCCCGAGGGAGCCCGCGTCGGTGACGCTGCGCGGCCGGGTGATCACCGGGGTGGGGCGCGAGGTGATCGAAAACGGTCACGTGACCCTTGAGGACGGCGTCATCGCGTCGGTAGGAGAGGGCGGTGGACCCGCAGGGGATGGGCGCGCGGTGGTGGAAACCGGCGGGACCATCCTCGCGGGGCTGATCAACAGTCACGCCCACCTGGCCTGGGACGGGATCCACGACCTGGCCGCCCAGTCGCTCGGAGACGCGCCCGAGATCAGCGCCTACAAGGCGGCCGCCAACATGCTCGCCTGTCTGCGCGCGGGGATCACCCTGGTGCGCGACCTGGGCATGAACCAGAGCGGTTCCTTCGCCAAACAGGCCGTGGAGCAGGGGGTGTTCGCGGGCCCGCGCCTGCTGATCGTCGCGGAGGCGATCGTCCAGACCGGCGGCCATACCTACTGGTGCTGCCGGGAGGCCACCGGCGCCGACGAGATGCGGCGTGCGGTGCGGGACCAGGTCAAGGCCGGCGCCGATCTCATCAAGATCATGATGTGTCACGACCTCCTGGAGTTCACCGACGAGGAGCTCGAAGCCATCGTCGACGAGACCCATCGCAGCAACCTTCCCATCACCGCCCACGCCACGTTCGATGCCTGCATCGAGCGCGCGGTCGACTTCGGCATCGACACGGTCGAGCACGGCGGCAGCATGTCCGACCGGACCATCGGCAAGCTGGTCGAGCGCGGGGTTCCCATTATCACCACCTTCTCGCCCGTCCTGCTCCAGTCGAAGCCCGAGATCGCGCGCAAGTACAACATCCCGGAATGGAAGATCAGGGAGCGCCAGCGGCTGGTCGCCGACAAGAGCCGCTACGACGGGCTGCTGCGGGCATCGCGCGCGGGCGTGCGCATCGTGTTCGGGACCGACGCGGGCAGCCCGGCGGTGCGGCACGGTGTGGTGGTGCCGGAGATGGAGTTCATGATCAGGGTGGGCGTGGTGGCCGACAATCACGCGGCCATCATGAGCGCGACCCGCGAGGCCGCCATCATGAACCGGCTCGACGACCGCATCGGCACCGTCGAGGAAGGCAAGGAGGCCGACGTCATCGTGGTCGACGGCAACCCGCTCGACGACCTTCGCGACCTGGAGCGCGTGCAGATGACCTTCGTGCGCGGAAGCTGCCTGTACGCGCGCCCGCCGGTTTCCGCCGGGGCGGTCTGATGCACGTTTGCTCCACACACCGACCCACGGCGCGACTCAGATGACCCAGACTGTCCGCGAATCCCATCTGGCCGCCCGCGCGGTCAGCGTGAAGTCCAGCTTCCGCACACGCATGCTCGAGCTGTCCACCGGCCTGGACGGCATCATCACGCTCGGGCGGGGCGACCCCGACTTCGACACGCCACCCGACATCGTCGCGGCGGGGGCAGAAGCCCTGGCGGGCGGCTATACCCACTACACGGCTCCCCCGGGACTCCCCGAACTGCGCGAAGCCATCTCCGGGAGGCTCAAACGCGACAATGGCCTCGATTATCCGGCCAGCCAGATCATCGTCACCAACGGCGTCCAGGAAGCGCTCCTGATCTCCATCCTGGCGCTGGTCGATCCCGGCGACGAAGTGGTGCTCCAGGCACCGCGCTTCAACGCCTTCGACTACATGGTCAACCTGGCGGGCGGCAGAGTCGTGGAGGTGCCGACCCTGGAGGAGGACGACTTTGCGCTCAGGGCCGACGCCATCCGCGCCGTCCTTACCGAGCGCTCGAAGCTCCTCGTGATCGCGAACCCGAACAATCCCACAGGCGGTCTCACGCCGCGCGGGGAGTTGGAGCGCATAGCGGAACTCGTCGCAGAGCATGACCTCCTCGTCATCTCCGACGAGATCTACGAGAAGCTGATCTTCGACGGGCGGGAGCATGTCAGTCTGGGCACCTTCGGCAACCTCCTCGAGCGCACCGTCACCGTGAACGGCTTCTCCAAGGCGTACGCGATGACCGGATGGCGCATCGGCTACCTGGCCGCGCCCGCGTGGTTCATGGAGCCAGCCGTCGAAATCAAGCACACCCTGAGCATCTGCACGCCCCCGGCCCTTCAACGGGGCGCGCTGGCAGCCCTGGAGGGCGGGGACGAGGCGGTCGCCGCGATGCTGGCCGAATACGAGCGCCGGCTCGACCTCGTTCTCCAGAGCCTGGACGAGATGGGGATCTCCTACGGACGGCCGGGCGGCGGGATGTACGTATACGCCAACATCTCCAGCACGGGGCTGGACGCCGAGACCTTCTGCCTCGAGTTGCTGCGCCAGGAGAGTGTGATGGTCTTTCCCGGGACCATGTTCGCGGATCCCGCCAACCGGCACATCCGGATCACGCTGCTGTCTCCCTATGCCTCCATGGAAGAGGCCCTGGGGAGGATGAAGCACTTCGTCGAAAGGACGCGCCGGTCGTGAGGTCGGGCCCGCTCCAGCGGCCGGGCTGCTCCCCGCGGGATGGGGCGCCATGAGCGGTCGAACGGGAGGCGACAACGCGCGCATCCTCCTCGCTGGCGCGGGCGTCCGCGGCGTCAAATGGGCGCGCGTCATCGCCGAGGCTCCGGACGCGACGCTGGCCGGCATCGTGGATCCTGACGAACCACGTGCGCGCCGAGCCCGGGACGAGCACGCACCGGACGCCCCGGTGGAACATGATTTCGCCCCCGCCCTGACCCGCATCGCGGCCGACGCCGTCGTCATCGCCACCCCGCCGGACAGCCATCATTCCCTGGTGTGCCAGGCGTTCGATCGGGGGCTAGACGTCCTCTGCGAAAAGCCGCTCTCCGACGAGATGGACGAAGTCCTGGATCTCATCGCCAGGGCCGACGACGCGGGACGCCATCTCCTGGTCGGGATGAACTTCCGCTACCTGCCCTCGTCACAGCGCATCCGTCATTACGCCTGGAGCCGCGAACTCGGCGCCCTCAGCTACGGCCACTTCACCTACCACCGGCAGCGGGACGGCAACCGCCACGACCTGAACGACTACGTGATGACGATGCCTCATCCGATGCTGCTGGAGCAGAGCATCCATCACTTCGACCTGCTGCGCTACTGCTACGACGCGGAGGTCGAGTCGCTGGTGTGCGACACCTGGCGGCCATCGTGGAGCACCTATGACGACGACTGCTGCGTCTCCGTGCTCTTCCGCTTCGAAAACGGCGTTCGCGCCAACTATCTGGGGACCTGGACCGCGGCCTGGAACCGCATGGACTTCCGCTGGCGCACCGAATTCGAGGGCGGGGCACTGATTCAGCGCGAGCAGTTCGAGGACCTGGTGCGCGTCGATTTCGATCGCGGCCTGGGACTCCGCGGCAGCAACTTCAAGGGAGACGCCGAGGCGGAGACCCCGGTCCCGGAGCCGCTCGCGCCGTGCACGGCGTTCATCGACGACACGCGCGAGCTGCTTGCCGAGTTCCTGCGCGCCGTCCGCGGCGAAGCCGAGCCCGTGACCACCGCCCGCGATCATCTGAAGACGCTTCTCGTGGTTCAGGCCTGCATCGAGTCAATGGAGAAGGGCGGTTGGATGCAACTGCGCGACGTGGAGCGGAGGCTGCTCTCCGGATCCGGTTCCTCCCCATGACACCCGAGCCTCCCGGCGCCGCATCCCGCGATCTGCTGTGCGTCCGTGGCCTGCATACGCAGTTTCTCTCCGACCGGGGCCTCGTGCATGCGGTCAACGGCGTGAGCTTCTCCGTCCGCCGGGGCGAGACCCTTGCCCTGGTGGGCGAGAGCGGTTGCGGCAAGACGGCCACCATGCTCTCCGTGCTCCGCCTGTTGCCGCCGCACCGCGCCCGCGTCGAGGCCGACGAGGTGAGCTTCAAGGGCCAGAACCTGCTGGGGCTCGACGATGAAGAAATGAGACGTGTGCGCGGACCCGAGATCGGGATGATCTTTCAGGATCCGCGCGCGTCCCTCAATCCCGTGCTTACCATCGGCCGGCAGTTGACCGAGAGTCTGGAGGTGCACCTCCGCCTGGGACGCCGCGCCGCCCGCGACCGCGCGATCGAACTGCTCGAGTCGGTAGGCATCCCGCGGCCGGCTTCCCGTTTCGACGACTATCCGCACCAGTTCTCGGGCGGCATGTGTCAGCGGGTCATGATCGCCATCGCGCTGGCCTGCGAGCCCAGCCTTCTCATCGCCGACGAGCCGACCACCGCTCTGGACGCCACCATCCAGGCCCAGATCCTGAACCTGGTTGCCGAACTGCGGGCGACGCGCGAGATGGCGATGATCTGAATCACCCACGACTTGAGCGTGGTGGCGAACCTGGCCGACCGGGTTGCGGTGATGTACGGAGGGTCCATCGTCGAGACGGCCGGGGCCCGGCGCCTGTTCGACGCGCCGGCTCATCCCTACACGCGGGGTTTGCTGGCCTCTCTGCCCGCAATCGGCGACGAGGACCGGGGGCGCCTGACTGCGATTCCGGGTCAGCCGCCGGACATGACGCGGCTCCCCGAGGGGTGCGCGTTCGTGGAGCGGTGTCCGTACGCCTTCGCCCGCTGCCGCTGGGAGAGACCTCCCCTGCTGCCAGCGGGGAAGAAGGCGCGCGCCGCCTGCTGGTGGACCGGATGACCTCCCTCCTCGAAGTCATCGGTCTGAAGAAGCACTTCCCCGTGCGTCGCGGGATGATGCAGCGCCGGACCGGGTCCGTGCGCGCCGTCGACGGCATCAGCTTCCGGCTGCATCGCGGCGAGACGCTCGGTCTGGTGGGGGAGAGCGGCTGCGGCAAGACCACCGTCGCCCGCAGCATCCTCCGGCTCACCGAGCCCACGTCGGGGCGCATCGTCTTCGACGGCGTCGATCTCACGGCTGCGTCCTCGACGGAGCTCCGCGCACTCCGGCCGCGCATGCAGATGATCTTCCAGGACACTCATTCGTCGCTGAATCCACGCCTGAGCGTCGGCCGTTCCATCGCCGAGCCCCTGCTCGAGCACACGAGCATGAGCCGCGGGCAGCGGCAGGAGCGCGTGGCGGAACTCATGAGTATCGTCGGGCTGGATCCGAAGCTCGCCGGCCGCCTGCCGCACGAGTTCTCGGGCGGTCAGCGCCAGCGCGTCGGCATCGCGCGCGCCCTCGCCCTGAAGCCTGACCTGATCGTCTGCGATGAGCCCATTTCGTCGCTTGACATCTCCATCCAGGCCCAGATCGTCAACCTTCTCGCAGACATTCAGGAAGAGTTCGGGCTGACCTATCTCTTCATCTCCCACGACCTGAGGATGGTCAAGCACCTGTGCGACCGGGTCGCGGTCATGAACGAAGGGAAGATCGTCGAGATGGCGCCGGCGGAGGCCCTCTTCCGCGAACCGGGACACCCGTACACGCGCGCGCTCCTGTCTTCGCTGCCGAGAAGGCCCGGGCGACAGTAGGCGTGCAGGCGGGTGGCGCTTCACGAGTATGGAACTTCGGCAGAAACATTTGTTTCCGGCCGCGCAAGCGATACCTGCCCAGGGACGAAGAGGATGTGCTGCGCATCCTTGAAGAGCACCGGACCGGAACGGTGCGCGTAGTCGGCGCGGGCCATTCCTGGAACGGCGGCATCGAGACCTCCGATGCGCTCCTGGACCTGAGCCACTTTCGACGGATCCAGATTCACTCCGATAGTCGCCGAGTCTCCGTGGGCGGAGGATGCCGCATCGCCGAACTCCTGGCGCATCTCGGGCGCCGCGGACTCACTCTCTCGTCCATCGGCCTGATCGCCCGCCAGACCGTGGCAGGCGCCGTCGCCACGGGCACGCATGGATCGGGACGGCACTCGATGTCCCATTACGTCGAATCCGTGCGCATCGCCTGTTACGGGAAGGAAGGGGAGGCGGAGGTGCGCACCGTCGATTCCGGCCAGGCCTTGCGGGCGGCACGATGCTCCGTCGGAGCCCTCGGGGTAGTCCTTGAGGTCACCCTCAAGTGCGTGCCGCAATACTACGTGCGGGAAAGATGCGTCTGGCGCCCGGATCTGGATGCGGTCCTGGACAACGAATCAGCCGCGCCTCTGCAGCAGTTCTATCTCATCCCGCACACCTGGGCGTATCTGGAGCACGAGCGGAGCGTAGCCCCGGACAACCGCCGGTCGGGCGGCGCCATGCTCTACCGGGCGTACTGGCTGGTCGTCATCGACGTCCTTCTTCATCTCGGCATCAAGCTCACCGCCTCCCTGCTGCGGAGCCGGCGCCTGGTGGACTTCATCTACCGGCGTCTGCTTCCCGTCTGCATCTTCCCGAAATGGCAGGTCACGGACCGCAGCGACCGGCAGCTCCTGATGCGTCACGACCTCTTCCGTCATCTGGAGATGGAGGTATTCGTGCCCGGCGAAAGGCTCAGGCCGGCTCTCGACTTTGTGTCGGCGGTTCTGCGTGCGGCCGACAACGCCGACTACGAGGTATCAGCCGGCGTATGCGACCGTATCGGCGCCGTGGAAATGCGGGATTCCTTCGCGAGGATTCGGGGTTCCTACAGCCATCACTATCCCGTCTGCGTTCGGCGCGTCCGTCCTGACGACACGTTGATCTCGATGTCATCGTGCCATGGCGTCGAGAGACAGGACTGGTACGCGATCAGCCTCATCACGTTCACCGAGCCACGGCTGCCCTTCCGGAACGTCGCCCGCTTCCTCGCCACTACCATGGTCCGATCCCTGGATGCCCGACTGCATTGGGGGAAATGGCATCCGCTCGAGGCGAGACAGATCGGGGACAGTTATCCAGGGCTCGCCGCCTTCCAAGCAATCTGCGCACATTTCGATCCGCAGGGCGTGTTCCGCAACCGGTTTCTCGAGGAAACCATATTCCGCACGTCGGGCCATGATAATCCATAATATTTGAGGAGTTAACAATATATGACTATCAATTATACATTGACACAAATATTATTCATAGCAAATATCATAGTCATATTTGTTCTCCTTACCACCATCGTCTGGTCCGTAGCCCGGCCGGATCGCCGAATCTGGCCTCCGCCGGGACGCCGCTCCTGGCAATACGCCCTGACCTGGATCGGATGGTGCGCGGCGATCGCACTCAATGCTTGCCTGCTCTTTCTGGACTGGAACACCTGGATCCTCGCGGGCGCTCTTCGTTTTCTCGTCGGTATCCCTCTGGCACTCCTGGGCGGCCTGCTGGCGTTCTGGGGAATCGCCACCATCGGTTGGACAAACTCGACCGGCGTGAAGGATGGCTTCCTTCCCTCCGGTCCCTACCGGTTCACCCGCAACCCGCAATACGTCGGCGACATCGTTCTCTTCCTGGGCCTGAGCATCATCGCCAACTCGCAACTCCTCTGGATCACCCATGCACTGCTGACCCTGTGGTTCATCATCGCGCCCCTCAGCGAGGAGGTGTGGCTGAAGGAGCAATACGGGGAGGAGTACGAACGGTATCGACGTGAGGCGCCGCGGTTCCTTTGAGTGCGAAAGAGGGTGTCGTGGGGCCCAACGCGTGATCGTCAATCGCGAGTGCTTGGAGACTCGCCTCTCAGACCGGCTCGTAGCGCTGAACGTTGATCTCGTCTTCTCGCGCGCGCATACGGGTAGCGTCGTACCAGGCTTGCATCCTGAGCAGCAAATCCATGCTCACCTGAAACGCCTTCTCGATGCGCAACGCCATCTCTGGCGAGAGCGATGCGTTACCGTTGAGCAAGTCGGAGAGCGTCGCTCGCCGTACCCCGAGGATCTGAGCTGCCCGAGTGACGCTTAGCCCCAAGTCCTCGATGACTTCTGTGCGAATGAAATCGCCCGGATGAGACGGAGTCATGTTTACGGTAATGCCCTTGATCGCCATTAGTGGTAGTCCTCCAAATCCAGACTCTCGATGTAGCCGTTCTCTTCCGTAAAGGTGATCCGCCAATTCCCGGACACCGATATGCTCCACTCGCCCTTCCGATCGCCCGAGAGTCGGTGGACCCGCCATCCGCGAGGCGTCCCGGAGACGAAGCTGCCCATCGACTCGGCGAGGATCAACGCAGTCAAGATCTTCCGCACTCGATCCACCAGATCCGGCCGCAAGAAGCGAGGACTATTAGCCTCTAGCAGCCGGCGTAGCCCGCGATGGCGAACGGAGCCGATGATCATCGAGAAGTGTACGGTATCACCGTGCACTTCGCAAGCGTGAAGCCTCGGCGGACCCATCACGAGGGTCTTGACAAATAATCTTGTCAATGCGTTAATCCCGGTCATGCTAGACGTTGCCGTCATCGAGGAACCCGCGGCCGCGGTCGTCACCCTGGACCCGAAGCGAGCTCGGCTCCTTTCCGAGTTGGGGGAGCCGGCCTCGGCGGCCACGCTCGCGGCCCGCCTCGGACTCCCCCGGCAGAAGGTCAACTACCACCTCCGGGCGCTGGAGAAGCACGGGCTCGTGCGGGTCGCCGAAGAGCGCCGGTGGGGCGGCCTGACGGAGCGCCTGCTGGTGGCGACCGCCCGCTCCTACGTGGTCAGTCCGGCGGCGCTCGGGCCGGTGGCGAGTGACCCGGAGCGGACGCGCGACCGGCTGTCCGCGAGCTATCTCATTGCGCTCGGCGCGCGCATCGTGCGCGAAGGGAGCGCGCTGCTGCGCCGTTCGGCCGAAACGGGAAAACGGCTCGCCACCCTTTCCATCGATACCGAGATTCGGTTCCGGTCTCCGAAAGCCCGCGCCCGGTTCAGCGAGGAGCTGATCGCCGCGGTTTCGGAGCTGGTCCGGCGCCATCACGACGATTCCGCCCCCGGCGGACGGCCTCACCGCCTCGTGGTCGTCGCCCATCCAACGCCGGGGGATCCATCCGCCCAGGAGGCATCATGAGCATCAAGCACGATCCATCCGGCCACCGTTCGATCCAGGCCGAGGCCGAAGTTCCCGGCTCCCCGGAGGAAGTCTGGGAGGCCATCGCCACCGGCCCCGGCATCTCGTCGTGGTTCTATCCGACGGATGTCGAGGAGCGGGTCGGCGGAACGCTCCGGTACCACACCGACTCTCAGATGGACCACATTCCCGCGAAGGTGACCGAGTGGGACCCGCCGCACCGTTTCCGCCACGAGGGCAGGGACTGCGGCGCGGACGGGCCGCCGACGGCCACCGAGTGGACCATCGAGGCGCGCGCCGGCGGCCGCTGCCTGGTCCGCGTGGTGCACAGCCTCTTCGCCAGCACCGACGACTGGGACGACCAGCTCAGGAACTTCGAAGCCGGCTGGCCGCAGGCCCTCGCCGTCCTCGGGCTGTACCTCACCCACTTCCGGGACCAGCGCGCCACGATCGTCCGGGCGTACGGCGAAATGGACGGGTCCGTGGAGGAGACCTGGGACGCGCTTTCCGGCGCGCTCGCCTCCGGCGGGCTCACGCCCGGCGATTCATGGGCGCTCCCCGGATCGGGCAGCGCAGATCTCGCGGGCGTTCTCGCGGAGAACCGGCCCGGCGGCCGTCAGCCCTGCGTGCTGTTCCGGCTCGACCGGCCGGCTCCGGGAATCGCGGCGGCGTGTGCCTACAGGATCGCGGAGCGCGCGACGGTGGTGATCAGCATCTACCTCTACGGTGACGACGGGCCGGCTGCGGCCGCCCGCGGCGAGGCCGCCTGGAAGGAGTGGATGGGCGCGCGCTTCGCATAGCCGTGCCCCGCGAAGACGGAGGCGCCGCAGTGAGGGAGGCATCCACGCCGTGCCCGTAACCGCCCTTGCCCTGGTCCTGGCGGCAGGACTCCTGCACGCGTCCTGGAACCTGATCCTCAAGCGCTCCAGCGAGCGGGTTCTGGTTGCGGCGTGGGCGATGCTGCTCGGTGCGGTCGTCTTCATCCCGACCCTGGTGCCGGCGTGGCCGCCTCCCGCTGGCGTATGGCCCTTCGTGGGCGCGAGCGCGGTCGTCTACGTGGCGTACTACGGGTGCCTGGCGCGGGCGTACGGAGACGGCGACTTCTCGCTGGTCTATCCGATCGCGCGCGGGATGGCCCCCGCGATGCTCGCTCTGTGGGCGGTGCTCTTCCTGGGCGAGCGGCCGTCGCCGGGAGGCGTGCTCGGGATCGCAACGATCCTTTGCGGGCTCGTCGTGCTCGGCGGGGCGCCCCTCTGGCCGCGGGTAGCCGGGGCGCGCGGGGAAGATGGCAACGATGTCCGCCCAGGTACCGATTCCTCCATCCCAACGCCCGCCGGGCGTCGCTGGCGCCAACTGCGCGCCCACACGCGGGGCTCGGGATCCGCCTTCCTGGTCGCGTTCTTCATCTCCGTGTACTCGACGCTGGATGGCGCGGCGGTTCGGCAATGGGAACCGATGCCGTACCTGGTGCTCGTGTTCGGGCTTTCCGGACTGGCGTTCGTGGGCATGCTGGCAACGCGGGGCGCAAAGCGGGTGTTTCGGGTCCTGCGCACGCACTTCCGTCCCATCGCGATGATCGCCGTCATGACCATCGTGGCCTACGCGCTCGTTCTTCGGGCCTTCCAGATTGCGCCCATCAGCTACGCCGGAGCCGCTCGCGAGGTGGGCATCGTCTTCGGGGCCCTGGCGGGATGGCTCCTGCTGGGTGAGCGGTTCGGGCGCATTCGCACCGTAGGAGCCGTGCTCGTTTTCGCGGGCATCGGGTTGCTGGCGCTGGCCGGATGACCTGCCTATTGTGGACGGCCCCAACGCCAACGTCGGGTCGCGCGGCGGCATCCCCATCCCGCTCGCCGGGCAGTGGCTCAACACGCCGGAGTCGTTCCATGCATCATACGCTCTTCAGCGGTGCCGCCATCCTCCCCGGCCGGGCGAGGACATGAAGGAGGGGGACACCGCAGCGAACGGGCATGCCCTCAACGGCACCGGGCTGACGCTCGCCCGTGCCGACTTCGAAGCCGCGTACAGGAACGTGGCTCCCTACATCCACCGCACGCCCATGCTCACGAACCGGTCGCTCTGCGAGGCGTCCGGATTCGACGTGCGCCTGAAGGCCGAGCTCTTCCAGCGAGGCGGCTCCTACAAGCTGCGCGGCCCGCTGAACAAGATCGCGCGGCTGAGCGAGGAGGAGCGCGCCCGCGGCGTCATCTGTTCCTCGGCGGGAAACCACTCCCAGGGCGTCGCCCTCGCGGCGCGCCAGTACGGCGTGCGTGCGGTGGTGGTCATGGCCGAGAACGCCACCCGCTCCAAGATCGCGGCCACCGAAGGCTACGGGGCCCGCGTCGTCCTCCACGGCAACATCTGGGACGAAGCCAACGAGAAGGCGCTCGAACTCGTGGAATCCGAGGGTCTTACCTACATCCACCCCTTCGATGACCCGGAGCTGATCGCAGGGCAGGGCACCCTCGGGCTCGAGATCATGGACCAGTTCCCGGAGACCGAACTCCTGATCGTGCCCATCGGGGGCGGCGGCCTCATCTCGGGCGTCTCGATGGCGGCCAAGTCCGTCAACCCGGGAGTCCGGATCGTCGGCGTGGAGTCGTCCGGCGCACCGGGGATGAAGCGCAGCGTGGAGGCGGGGACGAGCGTCGTTCTGGACGACGTCGATTGCATGATCGACGGACTCCGCGTCCAGAAGGTCGGCAACCACACCCGTTCGGTGGTGTCGCGCTTCGTGGACGAGCTCGTGACCCTGCCCGACGCTCAGATCTTCGACGCGATGCTGTGGCTGATGACCCGGGCCAAGGTCGTGGTCGAGGGCGCCGCCGCCGCCCCGGTCGGAGCCCTGCTGCAGGGGCTGGTCGATGCTCCGGCGGGAACCCGTACCGTCTGCGTGCTGAGTGGCGGCAACCTGGATGTGGAGGGGATGCGGGGCCGGTCCTGGAACTAGATCCCTACTCCCTCCAGGGATACTCCGGCCGCCGCCGGTGCCAGTCCGTCTCCCGCTGATAGCCCATCCCCAGGTCCAGCGCGGCCTGATCGTCCATCGACGAGCCGCAGATCTGCAGCGACAGCGGCAGCCCTTCCTCGTCGAATCCGCAGGGGATGGCGAGCCCCGGAAGGCCGACCAGGTTTGCGATGTAGTTGAGGCGTGGGGTGGCCAGGCTGACGTCGTCGGGCGGCTCCCACTCGTTGCGCGCCGGGATGGGCCAGCCTTCGCTGACCTCGCGCATGGCGGCGCCGTTGGGCCAGGTCGGGGCGATGACCGCGTCGTAGCGCGAGAGAATCTCGTCGGTCTCGCGGACCAGCTGGTTGCGGATGCGCTGGGCCGTGAGATAGTCGGCGGCGGGCAACATGCGCCCCGCCATCCAGCCGGCGCGCCGGTCCTCGTTGAACGAGAACATGTTGGCCGCGCTGCCGTCCTCGAAGAGCGCCTGGAAGTTGGTGCCGCTCTCCACGGTGACGATCGTTGTGAAGAGGGCCCCGGTGGGCCGGAGGGGCAATTCCACATCTTCGAGCACCACGCCCATCTGCTCGAAGACGTCGAGGGCCTCCTGGAAGACGCGCCGGGTGTTCTCCGAGCCCGAGAGCAGGAATTCAGGCCGGTGGACGCCCAGCCGCCGTCCGCGCATCGCGCCCGGGTCCGCGCGGAAGACGAAGGGGCGGTCGACCGTGGTGGGATCGCGGGGGTCGTGCCCGGCGATGTACTGCAGGATGTGACCGCAATCCTCCGCCGAGCGCCCGACCGGACCGATCTTGTCCAGGCTCCAGGAGAGCGCCATGCAGCCGAAGCGGCTCACGCGCCCGAAGCTGGGGCGCAGTCCCGACGCGCCCACCGCGGAGGCCGGAAATACAATGGAGCCGCCCGTCTCCGTGCCGATGCCGAAGCCTATAAGGCCGGCCACCGCCGCGGATACCGTCCCGCTGGAGGAGCCGAAGCTGGTGCGGTCGAGCTTCCACGGATTGAGCGCGGAACTGGTGTTTCCGCCCGCGAACTCCCCGAGCGAATTCTTCGCCATGAGCACGGCGCCGGCGCTTTCGAGCATGTCGACGACGGCTGCGTTCCGGTCCGGAACCCGGTCCCGGAAGATGCCCGAACCCCAGGTGGTGCGGATGCCGCGCGTGTCGAGCAGGTCTTTCACGCCATAGGGAATCCCGTGCAGGATGCTCCGGCGATTGCCCGCCGCCAGCTCCCGGTCGGCGCGCTCGGCGGCCTCGAGGGCGTGGTCGCGCGCGATGGTGACCATGGTGGCCAGCTTGCCGTCGTGATCGGTGCGCGGCTCGCTGGGCAGCTCGAAGGGCGGCACGTCCAGCTCCTCGGCGCGGTCGAGGTAGGCCTCGGTCAGCTCCACCGAGCTGATGGAGCCGTCGGCGAGGAGGTCCGCCAGCTCGCGCACCGTCAGGAAGAAGGTCGATTCCTGCATGGCTCAGCCCCTCCAGAAGACGAGAAGAGGAGGCTCGTCGGGATCGAGCGGGAAATCGCGCAGCGTCTGCTGCACGTTGACCATGTTGGCGATGGCCGCCTTCAGCCGCTCGAGTTCAGCGGCATCGTCGTAGATGCCTCTCGATCC
>JAJEBS010000135.1 GCA_022822425.1 Gemmatimonadota bacterium
GCTTCTTGCTCATGATGCTGGTCGCGATCAGGGGGATCGACGAGACCGTGCCGGTCACCGAGCGAAGATCGTAGAGTCGGCGGTCGAGGGGCGCGATCTCCGGGGTCTGCCCGATCATCGCGAACCGCTCCCGCTCCAGGATCGACACGAAACGGTCGAGTGCAATGTCGGTGCGGAAGCCCGGGATCGATTCGAGCTTGTCGAGGGTGCCGCCCGTGTGGCCGAGACCCCGGCCCGACATCATGGGCACGTAGAGCCCCAGCTCCGCGGCCAGGGGAGCCAGAACCAGCGAAACCTTGTCTCCGACGCCTCCCGTAGAGTGCTTGTCGACCCGCGGGCCATCGAGATGGGAGAGATCAAGGGAGGCTCCCGAGGCGATCATGGCGTGGAGAACGGCATCCAGCTCGGCGCCCGAAAGGCCACGGAACCAGACGGCCATCAGGAAGGCCGCCATCTGATAGTCGGGAACCTCACCCTCGAGATACGCGCGAAGGAACGCTTCCAGCTCTTCGGCTTCGAGCGTCTGGCCGGCGCTCTTGCGCTCGATGATGCGAACCGTGTTCACCGGCGACGCGGGTCCTCGACGGGGACCGGAGCGGAGTGCGATGTTGTTGGCGTCATATATGAGTGTGGGTCGAGCCCAATCCGGAAAACAGCCTCCAGAATCGGGAGAGACAGCCTCGCATGCGCGTGCTCGGCATCGATTATGGCGAACGGCGAATCGGCGTCGCAATCAGCGATCCGACAAGCACCTTCGCCACGCCCCTGCCCACCCTGACCCGGCGGCGCGGTAAGCGACCGCCCATGGGCGCTCTCCAGGCGCTCGCTCGTGAGCACGGCGCAACCGCGCTGATCGTCGGGCTGCCGCTCGCAGCAGACGGTACCGAGACGGCATGGTGCGCCGAAGTGCGGCGTTTCGGAGATCGACTCGGTGGCAGTCTGGCGCTCGAAGTGTACTATGTCGACGAGCGCATGACATCCGCCCGGGCAGAGAGGATCGTACGCTCACTCGCGTTGCCCAGACGCAAGCGGGAGCAGAAGGAACGCGTGGATGCGGCGGCTGCGGCACTGATTCTGCAGAGATGGCTGGACACGGGAGGAAGGGGCGCCTCGGGATGACCACGTGGGGGAAGGCCGCGGCCGCGGTCGCCGCCGGGCTGGTGCGCAAGGCCGGCCGCGGGTGCACGAGGGTCGCGGCGGATGCGGCTGCGATGCTCCGAAGGGTCGTGGCCGGAACCGCTTCCGCGGTGCGGGCCGTCAGCGCGCGGGGCGCGGGGCCGGGCTGGCCGAAGATCGTGCCGGGGGCGGCCGCCTGCGCGGTCCTGCTCGGCGGCGGATCGGCGATGCTCTGGCTGGCGGCGCCCGTGGAGCCCTCCGGCGCCGCGCCCCCGGACGGCGAGACCGTGGTGTTCACGGTAGCGCCCGGAGCCACCTTCGGGCAGATCACCGACACGCTGGTGGCGCGCGGACTGATCCGGCGCCCCCTGCTCTTCCGGGTCTACGGGCGGCTGCGGCGGGACGACCGCAATGTGCGCGCAGGGACATATGCACTGGACGCCGGAACCGGATGGGGGCGCCTGCTCGACGCGCTCGTCGAGGGCCGGGTGAGGATGGTGCCGGTCACCATTCCCGAAGGCTTCACGCTTCCCCGGATCGCCACCCGCATCGCCGGCATCACCGAACTGCCCGCCGACACCGTTCGCGTCAGGCTGGGCGGGGAAGACGGCCACGCCCGCTGGGATCTGCCGGGGCCGGGTCTTGAGGGATACCTGTTTCCGGATACCTACCTCTTCGCCGGAGGCGTCCCGCTCGACGCCGTGGTCGGGGCGATGAGCGAACGCTACCGGAGCTACTGGACCCCCGAGCGGGAGGCGCGAGCCGCGGAGCTGGGACTGTCGGAGCGGGAGGTGGTGACGCTGGCGTCGATCATTCAGGCGGAGGCTCGGGCCGCCAACGAAATGCCCGCCATCTCGGCGGTCTACCACAACCGCCTGCGCATCGGCATGCTCCTGCAGGCCGACCCCACCGTGCTGTACGCGCTGGGCGGCCACCGTCCCCGGCTGCTCTACGCCGCGATGGACTCGGTAGCCGACCACCCCTACAACACCTACACCCAGGGGGGACTTCCCCCCGGCCCCATCGGGGCGCCCGGGGCGGCCGCCCTGGACGCAGCGCTCCATCCGGCCGAGGTGGACTACCTGTACTTCGTCGCCAACGCCGACGGCTCGCACACCTTCTCGCGCACCCTGAGCGAGCACAACCGCGCGGTTGCGCGGGCGCGGCGGGAGGCCGCCGGGGCGGGTCCGGGCGGCGGATGACCGGCGGACCGGATCCGCCACGGCGCGCGCTCCGGCTGATGGTGATCACCCACCCCCGCCCAGCCTGCGGGCGGCCGCTGGAAGAGGTGGTCGAGGTGGTGGCAGCGGCCGGCGCCGGCGCCATTCAGCTGCGCGACAAGGAGGCGCCGCCGCGCGAAGTCGTCGCCCTGGCCCGCCGCCTGCGCGCCGTCACCGCCCGCCGCGGAGCCCTGCTGATCGTCAACGACCGGCTCGACATCGCCCTGGCGGCAGGCGCGGACGGCGTCCACCTGGGCCCCGACGACGTGCCCGTGGCGGCGGCGCGCCGGGTGGTGCCCGACGGCTTCCTGCTGGGTCACTCGACCGACGATCCCGGCGTGGCGCGCCGGGCAGAGGCCGACGGGGCCGACTATCTCGGCTGCGGGACCGTCTTCCCCACCACCAGCAAGGCCGACGCGGGCGCCGTCATCCGGATCGGCGGCCTCGCCGCCGTGGCGCGCGCGGTCCGCATCCCCGTGCTCGCCATCGGCGGCGTGACCGCCGCGCGCGTCCCGCTCCTGGGCGGGAGCGGAGCGGGCGGGGTGGCGGTCATCTCCGCGGTGATGGCGGCCCGTCGCCCCGCGAACGCCACGCGCGGGTTGCTGGAGGCGATGGAGAGGTGGGGGTGACCAGGCGCGGCTACCGCTCCCTACATCCCTCCCGCTTCCAGGAACCCCGCCACTTCATCCCCGAAGACGCAGAACTCGCCCAGCGTTCCGGAGTCGGGACCGTGCCAGTCGGATCCGCCGGTCATCAGCAGGTTCCACGACCGCGCGATGCGCTCCAGCGAGAGAATGCGCTCGGGTGACGTTCGGGGCCTGTAGACCTCGATCCCCCGCAGACCGGCCAGCTTGAGCCCGGGAAGAAACCCTTCCAGAAGTTCGTAGGGAGGATGGGCCCAAACCGGAATACCGCCCGATTCGAGGATGATCCGAATGGCCTCTTCAGCCGAAACGAAGGCCGTGGGGACGTACGCGGGATGCCGGTTTCCGATGAACCGGTCGAACGCGTCCGGAACGCTGTCCGCGTACCCCTCCCCCATAAGGGCCCGCGCGAGATGGGGCCGACCCAGGCTGCGGCGCGACGGCCCGGCGATTTCAACCACCGACTCGTAGCGGACCTGAACGCCGCGGGCCGCAAGTCGGCGGAGCATCTCCTCCATCCGCTCTTCGCGCCGGTGCCGGGCCCGGGTCTCGTACGCGCGCAGGCGGGGCGTCGATGGATCCACGAAATAGCCCAGGATGTGAAGCCCCCTGCCCGCGTGCGCCGTGCTGATCTCGATTCCGGGGATGATCTCGATCGGGACTCGCGCGGCGGCCCTGCGGGCGCCGTCGAGCCCCTGGGTGGTGTCGTGGTCGGTGAGCGCGATCACGTCCAGCCGCCCGGCGGCGGCGGCCTCCACGACGCCCGACGGAGGCTCGGAGCCGTCCGAGGCCTGGGAGTGCAGGTGGAGGTCCAGGCGCACCGGTTCAGTCGGAAGAGGTGGGGCGCCCCGACTCGGTAAGGACGATCACTTGATCGGCGAGTACCTTGAGCACGCCCCCCGAAACCGGATATCGGGCACTGCCTCCTCCCACGAGATCCACATCCACCTCTCCCTCTCCGAGCAGCGTCAGGAAGGGCGCGTGGCTGGGCAGGACGCCCACCTTGCCGTCCCATGCGGGCGCGACCAGCGACGCGGCTTCGCCCTCGAAGAGCACACGCTCCGGGTTTACCACCTTCACATTGAGGCGACTCATGCCGAATCCCCCAGCTCCCCGCCGGCGGCCACCACCTCCTCGATCCCGCCCTTCATGTAGAAGGCCTGCTCCGGGAGATGGTCGAATTCGCCGGCCACCACCCGCTCGAACGACTCGATGGTGTCGCCGAGCTTGACGTATCGGCCCGGAATTCCCGTGAACTGCTCGGCGACGAAGAACGGCTGGGAGAGGAAGCGCTGCAGCCTGCGTGCGCGGTTGACGATGATCTTGTCCTCCTCGCTCAGCTCGTCCATGCCCAGGATCGCGATGATGTCCTGCAGGTCCTTGTAGCGCTGGAGGATCTGCTGGACGCCTGTGGCCACCTCGTAGTGTCTTCTGCCGAGGAACTGGGGATCCAGGATGCGGGAGGTGGAGTCGAGCGGGTCCACCGCGGGATAGATGCCCAGCTCCGCGATCGAGCGGGAGAGCACCGTAGTGGCGTCCAGGTGGGCGAATGCGGCCGCGGGCGCGGGGTCGGTCAGGTCGTCCGCGGGGACGTAGATGGCCTGCACGGAGGTGATGGAACCGTCCCTGGTCGAGGTGATGCGCTCCTGAAGCTCTCCCATTTCGGTCCCCAGGGTGGGCTGGTACCCCACCGCCGAGGGCATGCGTCCCAGGAGCGCGGACACCTCCGAACCCGCCTGCGTGAAGCGGAAGATGTTGTCGATGAAGAGCAGTACGTCCTGCTTCTCAACGTCGCGGAAGTACTCCGCTATGGTGAGCCCGGAGAGGCCCACTCTCAGGCGCGCGCCGGGCGGCTCGTTCATCTGCCCGTAGCAGAGCGCCGTCGAATCCAGGACGCCGGACTCCTTCATTTCCAGCCAGAGGTCGTTCCCTTCGCGGGTGCGCTCGCCCACGCCGGAGAACACGGAGCGGCCGCCGTGCTCCATGGCGATGTTGTTGATCAGCTCCATGATGATGACGGTCTTTCCCACGCCCGCGCCTCCGAACAGGCCGGTCTTGCCTCCCTTCACATACGGGGCGAGCAGGTCGACCACCTTGATCCCCGTCTCGAAGATCTCCGTCTTGGGCTCGAGCGCGTAGAATCGCGGCGCCTCCCGGTGGATCGGCCAGCGCTCGGGCGTAGCCCCGTCCTCCCCCAGCACCGGCCCCATTTCGTCCACGGGCTCGCCGATAACGTTGAGGATGCGCCCCAGCGCCGCCTCGCCCACGGGCACGGTGATGGGCTGTCCGGTGTCGACGACCTCCATCCCGCGGGTCACGCCATCGGTCGAGGACATGGACACCGCCCGCACCTGTCCCCGGCCGATGTGTTGTTGAACTTCCGCGACCAGCGAGATCTCGCGGTCTTCGCCGGAGGTCGCCTGCAGGCGCAGGGCGCTGTAGATCTCGGGAAGATGACCGGACTCGAACTGGACATCGAGCACGGGACCGATCACCTGCACCACTCTGCCGATATCTGTCTGGGACATGATCTGGGTCGTCTTATCGGTTCTCTGGAAATGGACTCCGGCCCGCCGCACAGGGCGGGAAGCCTGACGTAACGTGAGGGTTATCCGACGCCCTCCGCGCCTCCGACGATTTCCGCGATCTCCTGCGTGATCTGCGCCTGGCGGGCCCGGTTGTATGTGCGGGTGAGGTGTTCGATCATCTCTCCCGCGTTGTCGGTTGCGTTCTTCATCGCCGTGCGGCGCGCGCCCTGCTCGGCGGCCGCGTTCTCCACCAGCGCCCTGTAGACCATGTTGCGCAGGTACAGGGGAATGAGATCGCGCAACACCCCGACCGCCGAGGGCGACAGGATGAACGCCTCGGCCGAAAGGGCTCCTTCCGACGGCTGCAGAGGCAGAAGCTGA
>JAJEBS010000049.1 GCA_022822425.1 Gemmatimonadota bacterium
AGCGCAAGGAGCAGCAGCGTCACCGCGCGATGGTGGCGGCGCTGAAGAAGGGGGACCGGGTGGTGACCGCGGGCGGGATCGTGGGCAAGGTAATTCACGCCCAGGAACAGCACCTCACCATCGTGACGGCGGAAAACACCCGCCTCGTAATCGAGCGCTCCAAGATCGCGACGCTCACAAACCCGCGGGACTCCTGACCGTACCCCTGAATGGCACTTCGCAGGATCGAGCTGTACGGCAGCGAGGCGTTGCGGCGTCCGGCGGACCCGGTCGACGACATCGATGACGAGGTGCGCGCGCTGGTGCGCGACATGTTCGAGACCATGTACGACGCGAAGGGCATCGGGCTGGCCGCGCCGCAGGTCGGCATCTCCCGGCGGATCATCGTGCTGGACGTGGAGGAGGAGTCCGGCGAGTCGAATCCCGTGGCGCTGGTGAATCCCCGGCTGGCAAGCTGGACGGCGAAGAAGGACAAGCAGACGGAGGGGTGCCTGAGCATGCCCGGGGTGGAAGCCATCGTGCGACGGCCGGTATCGGTCGTTGTGGACGGCAGGGACCCGGAGGGACGGGGTGTGCGACTCGAGGCGGAGGGCCTCTTCGCGCGCGCCCTGCAGCACGAGATCGACCACCTGGACGGCGTGCTCTTCATCGATCGGGTGAGTCCCCTCAAGCGACAGTTGCTGGTCAAGAAGTGGAGAAAGCTGCAGGCCGAAGCCGCGGAGCCGTGAGGGTTCTCTTCTGGGGAACGGCAACCTGGGCCCTTCCCTCCCTGCGAAGTCTGGCCGGTGCGGGTCATGAGATTGTGGGCGTGGTGACGCAACCCGACCGGCGCGCCGGCCGGGGACGGCGCCCGCGGCCCACACCCGTGAAGGAGGCCGCCCTCGCCGCGGAATACCCGGTCTTCACCCCCGAACGTCCGGGCCACCCCGCCTTCCTGGCGCGCCTGCGCGCCCTCCGGCCCGACCTCTCCGTAGTCGCCGCCTACGGGCACTTCCTGATCCGCGAGGCGCTGGAGCTCCCCGCCCTGGGGTCGATCAACGTGCACGCGTCCCTCCTCCCCGAGCTGAGAGGCGCGGCTCCGGTGCACTGGGCCATCGCGCGCGGCCACGCGGTCACCGGGGTCACGATCATGCGCATGGTGAGGGCGATGGACGCGGGCCCCATCCTGCACCAGGAGAAGACGGACATCGACCCGGACGAGACCGCGAGCGAACTCTACGAGCGGCTCGCGCGGATGGGCGGCGGCGGACTGGTGCGCGCCCTGGGGATGATGGAGGAGGGCACGCTGGAAGAGCACCCCCAGGACCATGCGCGTGCTACCTTCGCACCCCGTCTCTCCCGCCGGGACGCGCGCGTGGAGTGGGCCCGGCCCGCGGAGAAGGTGGCTCGCTGGATGCGCGCCATGGACGCGGTGCCCGGAGCGTGGAGCGAACTGGACGGCAGCCCCCTCAAGCTCTTTCGCCCGCGCGTGGTCGAGGGCGAGGTGCAGCCGGGAGGAGAGGAACCGGGGCCCGGCACCGTGATCGCGGCGGACCCCGGCCGGGGGTTTCGCGTCGCGACGGGGAAGGGTTCGGTACAGGTGGGCGAGGTGCAGCCGGCCGGCAAACGGCGCATGCCCGCCCGCGACTGGCTGCGGGGACGGGCGGCCCGCCCGGGGCAGCGGTTGCGATGATGCCGCGGCTGCACGTCGTCACCGACGACCGCATCCTGGCGCGGACGGACTTTCCGGCCGCCGCCCTGGAGGTGCTGGAGGCGGGCGGCTCCCGGATCGCCCTCCATGTGCGCGGGCCGCGCACCTCGGGGCGCGCGCTCTACCGGGCCGCCGCCGACCTGATCCGCCCGGCGCGCCGCACCGGCGGCCGGCTGGTGGTCAACGACCGCGTGGACGTGGCCCTGGCGCTGGGCATCCACCGGGTTCACCTCGGCGGCCGGTCGATGTCCGCGGGGGTCGCCCGCCGCCTTCTCGGACCGGGTGCCCGTGTGGGTCGCTCGGTCCATTCGGCCTCCGAGGCCGGTGGGGATGACGGCCGGATCGATTATCTTTTTGCGGGAACGGTGTTCGCGACCCCCTCCCATGCGGGGAGCGCGCCGGGCGGAATCGACGTGGTGCGCGCCGTCGCGGCCGCGAGCCGCGCCCCCGTCGTGGGCATCGGTGGCATCACCGCCGCACGGGCGCCGCAGGTGCTCGCCGCCGGCGCCCGCGGGGTGGCCGTGATCCGCGCCGTGTGGGACGCGCCATCGCCCGGGGAAGGCGCGCGGCGTCTTCTGGACTCGTGGCCCGAGGAGTGACGACCGCCGGAATGGACGGAAAGGTGACGATTCGCCTGAACGGGAAAGAGCGCGAGGTGGCCGCGGACATCACCGTGGCCGGCCTCCTCGACGATTTGGGCCTGGTTCCCGGGATGGTGGTCGTCGAGCGCAACCGGGAAATCCTCACCCGCGAGAGCTACGCCACGGTGCGTCTGAGCGAGGGCGACCGGCTGGAGCTGGTTCACTTCGTGGGCGGTGGATGATGCTTCCGCCGGTCGGGAAGCCGCGGGGAGCGGAGTTGGACGCCCCTTGCCCCGCCGAGCTTGATAACCCAGTAGATAACAGTATATGTCAGTAGATACCAGTTACGGGCGGAGCGAAGAGGCGGCGATGCCGAAACACGCGAGCGCCGACACCCCGTTCGTGGTCGGGAGCAGGGAGTTCGCCTCCCGCCTGATCGTGGGGACCGGCAAGTATCCCGACAACGAAACCATGGTGCGGGCCATCCGCGCCAGCGGCACGGACATGGTGACGGTGGCGGTGCGGCGGGTGGATCTCGACCGCACCCGGGAGGAGGGCATTCTCCATCATCTCGACCCGCGGGAGTTCTTCCTCCTCGCCAACACCGCGGGCTGCTACACCGCCGACGACGCGATCCGCTATGCGAGGCTGGCGCGCGCCGCGGGGTTCAACGAGTGGCTGAAGCTGGAGGTGATCGGTGACGAGACCACCCTGCTTCCCGATACCCAGGCGACGCTCGATGCCGCCCGGGTGCTCGTGGCGGAGGGGTTCAAGGTGATGGCCTACACCAACGAGGACCTCATCGCCGCCCTTCGCCTGGAGGACGCCGGGTGCGTGGCGGTGATGCCCCTCGCGAGCCCCATCGGGAGCGGCCTCGGGCTGCTCAACCCGTACTATGTGCGCGCGATCAAGGAGCGCTGCGACGTCCCCATCGTCGTGGACGCCGGGGTGGGCACCGCCTCGGATGCCTGCCTCACCATGGAGCAGGGGGTGGACGGGGTGCTCATGAACACCGCCATCGCGGCGGCCCGCGATCCCGTGCGCATGGCGGCCGCGATGCGGGAGGCGGTGGTCGCGGGCCGGCTCGCCTACCTGGCCGGCCGCATGCCCACGCGCGAGGTGGCGGTCCCCTCCTCCCCGCCGCTGCCGGAGTAGCACGCGCGGGCGGCGAATGGGCGCGGGCGGATCGCGCGATGCAAGAAGGGTCGCCTTCCGGGTGCTCGGCGCCTGCACCCGGGGTCAGCGCCTTGACCGCGCTCTGGACATGCGCGCCGGCGCCCTTTCACCCCGCGACCGGCACTGGGTGCACGCCCTCGCCTACGGGGTGGCACGGCTGCGCGGCCGGCTCGACTACACGATCGGGGTGCACGCGCGCCGGAGGATCGAGCAGCTCGATCCGGCGGTCCTCGACCTGCTGCGCATGGGCGCGTACCAGCTGCACTACATGGAGGCGGTACCCGGATATGCGGCGGTCTCATCCACGGTGGAACTCGCGCGCGCGACCGGTGCGGGAAGGGCTGCAGGACTGATCAACGCCGTCCTGCGCGCCTCGGCGCGCGCGGGATCGCCCGCGGACGCCTTCCCCGGCCGCGAGAGCGACCCGGAGGGCCACCTCACGCATTGGCACTCCCATCCCCGCTGGCTGGTGCGACGCTGGCTGGCGCGCTGGGGGGCCACCGCCACCGAGGCGCTCCTCCGGCATGACAACGGTGTGCCGGGGCTCTTCTTCCGCCCTGTGGGCATCGAACTCGAACCCGCCCTCGACCGGCTGCGGGTAGCCGGCCTGACCGCAACCGCAGCCGGGCTCGGTTCCGGTTGCCTGCGCCTCGCAGCCGGGACCGACCCGGCGCGCGTGCTCAGCGCCGTTCCAGGCGTCATCCAGGACCCCGGCGCAACGCTGGTGGCGCGCTACGCCGACCCGCCTCCGGGCGCCCTGGTGGCCGACCTTTGCGCCGCACCCGGGGGCAAGGCGCTGGTGCTCTCGGAACGCGCCGGATACGTGCTCGCAGCCGACCGTTCCCTGGCGCGCCTGAAGCTCGTGACCGCGGCCGCCTCACGTCTCGGAGCTCGCGTGGGCGCCGTGGTCGCGGACGCCGGCTCCACCCCCGTGCGCGGGGCCGACCTCGTCGTGGTGGATGCGCCGTGCAGCGGCACGGGCACCCTGGCTCGCCGCCCCGACGCCAGATGGCGCCTGACCGAAGCGGCTCCGGCGACCCTGGCCGGCGTCCAGTCCCGGCTCCTGGCGGGCGCATCCCGTGCCGTTCCCGCGGGGGGACTTCTGGTGTACTCCACGTGTACATTGGAGCCAGAGGAAAACGACGAAATCGTGGAGGGATTCCTGACCCGGCACCCCGAATTCCGCCTGGATGCTCCCGGAGACATGGATCCGCGCGTTCTGGACGACCGCGGCCACCTGCGCGTCCTGCCGCAGAGCACCGGTTTCGATGGCGCCTTCGCGGCGCGCATGCGGAGAGTCCGATGAGGCTGGGAAGCTCGATCGGGCGGCGCAGGCCGGCCCGTGGCGGCCGGGGCAAGCGGCGTCCCACGGGAAAGAAGAGGCGCCCAGGTTCCCGGCGACGGCGGCCGGCCGGTGCCTTCAGGCGCGTGCTGCGCGGCACGGTGCTGCTGGCCGCGATGTTCGGTCTCGGCTACGTGGTCGCCACCCGGGCCCTGTTCCCTGTGCCCGCTCCGCCTCCGGATCTGCTGGGGGTGCCCGATCTGATCGGACTCGACCTGGAGGACGCCGTCGGGCGCGCGGAGGCGGCGGGGCTCGCGCTCGGTGCGGTCGACTCGATGTACCACCCGTCCGCCGCCACCGGCTCCATCCTGGGCCAGAGCCCGCTGCCCGGCCAGCTCGCCCTTCCGGGCGCGGCCATCGAATTCGCCATCAGCCTGGGCCCGGAGCACCGCGCCGTTCCCGACATGATCGGCCAACGCGAGCAGTGGGCGCGCGTTCTCCTGGCAGCGAACGGCTTCTCGGTCGCCGTGGAAGCCGTGGAGGACGAGGAGCCGGCGGGCGAAGTGGTCGCCATGGAACCGGAGGCGGGAACGGGCGTGACCCTGCCCTTCGAGGTGCGGCTCGCGATCAGCCTGGGGCCGCCGGTGGTGGAGATGCCGTTCCTGCTCGGGCAGAGCGAGGAGGAAGCCCTCCTCCTGCTGGATTCCCTCGGGCTCTTCGTCACCGAAATCCAACTGGACGCGATTCCGGGCATTGACCAGGGCGTGGTGATCGAGCAGGATCCGCCCCCGGCGAGCACCGTGGAGCTGGGGTCCGACGTGCGGCTGGTGATCGGCGACCGCGCGCTGCTGCCGGTTGAGCTCCCCCGGACCGACACCACCGCAGCACAGGAACAATCACCATGAGCGCGAACATGATAAGGGTGATACCGTTACAGGTTCGATCCGCAGGTTTCGAGAGGCCGTCGACATGAATCACAGACCTTCGCGCATTCCGTATCTGGTGGCCGTGCTGGGGGCCGGCGCGCTCGTCCTCATGGCCTGGGCGGGGCGGGGACGGTTTCAGCCCGTCGGCCTGGGCGCCGACGCGCCGGCCTTCACGATCTCCGACCTTCAGGGAAACCCCGTTTCCCTCGATAACCACCGCGGCCGGGTGGTGCTGGTCAACATCTGGGCCACCTGGTGCGGCCCCTGCATCGTGGAGATGCCCTCGATGCAGCGCCTGTACGAGCAACTCGAAGGCCAGCCGTTCGACATCCTCGCGGTAAGCGTGGACGCGGCACCGGGTGAGCCCGATGAGGCGGGCAATATCGGCGGCGACGTGGCGCGCTTCGCTCACGAGCACGGGCTCACGTTCCAGATCCTGCATGACGCCTCCGGGCGGATCCGGCAGACCTACCGAACCACTGGGGTCCCCGAGTCCTTCCTGATCGGCAAGGACGGGGTCATCTACAAGAAGATCGCGGGAGCAACCGAGTGGGATTCCCCGGAAAACCTCGAACTGATCCAGAGGCTGCTGGCGGCCTGAAGCTGCCATGGCAGGCCTCCGAGTCGGCGCCGAACTCGACTCCGATGCTTGCCGCGCTCGCGCTCGCCGTCGTCCTCTGGGTAGTGGTGCAGATGGAGCAGCCGGAGCGCCGCGCGTTCGACGGCGTGCCGGTGCGCGTGCAGCTGAACGATCCCCAGTGGGCGGTCGCTGGCACCCCGGCGCCCTCCAGCGCGACGGTTCGGCTCGCGGGCACGGCCAGGCAACTCCTGCGCCTTGCCGGAAACCAGCCCTCGATCATGGTTCCGGTCGACGCGGTGGGCTCCGCCGACACGTCCCTCGTGATCGATCGCAACTGGGTGCGCCTGCAGGGCATCGAGGGAGTGGTCGTCGAGGCCGTGGAGCCCGCCGCGGTCGCCATCGCCTTCGAACCCATGGTGGCCGTGGAGGTGCCCGTCGCCCCCACCCTGGTCGGCGTGCCGCGTGACGGGTTTACGCTGGTCGCGCCTCCCACCGCCTCCCCCGCGTCCATTCGCGTAATCGGGCCGGCAAGCCGGGTCGCGGAGCTGCGCGCGATCCGCCTCGATCCCGTGGACCTGTCGAGCATTGCGCGGTCGCAGGTGGTTCGCGTCGGCGTCGGCAACGGCATTGCGGGCGAGTTGATCAGCTTCTCGCCGGACACGGTCGAGGTGCGGATCGAGCTGGCCGGCGGTGAGGGGTCCGAGGGGCGGTGAGCGATCTCCTCGTTCTCGGCATCGAGACCAGTTGCGACGAGACTTCCGCGGCCGTGCTTCATGGCGCGCACGATCTGCGCGGGCACGTGATCCTCTCCCAGGACCTGCACGCCGTCTACGGCGGCGTGGTTCCGGAGCTCGCCGCGCGGGCTCATCTGCAGGTGGTGGACGATGTCGTGGGCCGTGCGCTGGACGACGCCGGATGCATGCTCGCGGAACTCGACGGCATCGGCGTCACAGCCGGCCCCGGGCTGATCGGGGCCCTGCTGGTGGGGGTGTGCTGGGCAAAGGCGGCCGCCTACGCCTCAGGGGTCCCCATCGTGGGCGTGCACCACATGGAGGCCCACCTGTTCGCCCCCCATATCGAGGACCCTGCCGCGGAACCGCCCTTCGTGGCGCTTCTGGTATCCGGGGGACACACCCTGCTCCTCCACGCCACCGCCTGGGGCAAGTATCAACTGCTGGGACGGACGCGCGACGACGCCGCCGGCGAAGCGTTCGACAAGGTGGCGCGTCTGCTCGGGCTGCCGTATCCGGGGGGAGCTCCGCTCGAGGCGCTTGCGACCGGGGGGGACCCGGCCCGGTACTCCTTCCCGCGGCCGCTGCTCGCATCCTCGGGAAAACCGAACGCGACGGAGGCGCTGGACTTCTCGTTCAGCGGGCTCAAGACCGCCGTCGCGACCCAGGTTGCCGAACTCGAGGCCAACGGCGGCCTCGACGCCGAGCGCGCCCACGTGGCCGCGTCCTTTCAGGCCGCGGTCAACGATGTCCTCGCGACCCGCGCGGCGCAGGCGGTGGAGCGCACGGGCACCGACAGGATCCTGGTGGCCGGAGGCGTGTCCGCCAACAGTGCCTTGCGCCGGGAGTTGCGCCGGCGGCACCCCCCCGAGGTCGAACTCTTTCACGCGACGCCCCGGTTGTCGGTGGACAACGGAGCCATGGTCGCACGGACGGCGGCTTTTCGCCTGGGCCTGGGAGAGAGCTCGGACCTGGATCTCTCAGCCGACGCTTCGCTCCCGTTCCCGGGGCTGCGCGAATGATCCCCGGCCCTCCCGCAACCATCGGCGGATCGGCACGCCCGAATCCCGTGCGCGCCGACCCGACGCCACCCTGAACCCCCTGGGGAACCGTGTATCCAATCCTGTTCCGCTTTCCCGAATGGGTGCCGCTGCTCGGGGGAGAGCCGGTCACCTCCTTCGGCGTGATGCTCTTTCTCTCCTTCCTGGCGGCCGGCTACCTGCTGCGCGCGCGCATGAGCGAGACCGGCATCCATCCCGACCGCGCCTGGGACCTCGTGTTCGCCGCCGTGATCGGGGGGATCGTCGGAGCCAAGCTCTATTACGTCTTCCTCAACTTCCCCAGGCTCATCGAGAATCCGCGTTTCCTGTTCGCCCGCGGCGGGCTGGTGTGGTACGGGGGCTTCCTCGGCGGAACCGTGGCGGTCCTGTACCAGATGAAGCGGCTCGGCCTGCCCGTGCGCCATACGCTCGACCTCTGCGCCCCGTCCATGGCGGTGGCGTACGCCGTGGGGCGACTCGGGTGCTTCCTGGTCGGGGACGACTACGGGCGCCCGACGGCCTCCTGGGTGGGAATCCGCTTTCCGCAGGGCTCGCCCCCGAGTTCGGTGGACAACCTGGCTCGATTCGGCATCGAGGTGGATCCGGCTCTGGTGGAGGCCTACGGACAGATCGTGCCGGTACACCCCACGCAGCTGTACGAGATCGCCATGGCGATGGTGATCCTGGCGATCGTCTGGCGCCTCCGGCACGGCGCGCATCCTCCCGGCTGGGTGTTCGGGCTATGGCTGGCGCTGGCCTCCGCGGCCCGTTTCCTGGTCGAGTTCGTACGCGCCAAGGACGATCGCTTCCTGGGCAGCCTGACCATCGCGCAGGTCATCAGCCTCCTGCTGATCGCGGCGGCGGTGGCGGCGATGGTCCGCCTCGCGTCCCGGAACGGGGGGTCGCGCCCGAGGAAGGCGAGGGCGCCGTGAGCGATCCGAACCGTGCATTCACCATACTTCACGGCTCGGACCTGCACTTCGGGCGACCGCACGCGCCTGCGGCAGCCACGGACTTCCTCACGCTGGCGCACTCCGTCTCGCCGGACCTGATCGCCCTCTCGGGGGACTTCACGCAGCGCGCCCGGCACCGCGAGTACGCGGCCGCGGCCGCGTACCTGAAGCGGCTTCCCCAGGTCCCGCTGGTGGTCACGCCCGGCAACCACGACGTGCCCCTGTACCGCCTCTGGGAGCGCGCCTCCGCCCCTTTCCGCAACTACCGGCGCTGGATCGCGGACGAACTCGACAGCGAACACGACCTCGGCGGAGCGGTCGTGGTCGCGCTCAACACCACCACGCCCGACCGCACCATCGTGAACGGCAACGTGGCCGACGAGCAGCTGGAACGCGCGGCGGCCGCGTTCGCCCGGGCCGGAAACGGGGGTCTGCGCGCGCTGGTGGTGCATCATGCTCTGGTCGGAGCGCCCGGCGGAGATCGCATCGCGGCCCTCCCACGCGCCCGCCACATCGTGGACCGGCTGGCCGGGATGGGCGTGGAGCTGGTGCTCTTCGGCCACCTTCACCGCGCCTTCATCTCGGTGGGCGTGCCGAACGGACGGGGGGAGGCGGATTCGCCCGTGCTGCTGGTATGCAGCGGCACCACGGCTTCCTGCCGGGGGCGCGGAAGGGAGAAGGGCAAGAACAGCTGCAACCTGGTGCGGGTGACGAACGACAGCATCGCGGTGACCCGGTATCTGCGGTCCTCCGCAGCGGATGGCTTCCGGCCGGCCGCGCGAGAGACCTTCCCCCGCCGCGATTTCGCGCATCCACCGCCGCCAGGGACCGTGAGCAGCGCGTGACTGCCGGCCCGCGGATGAACCCGCGCGAGCGGCGAGGCGCCGGCCTGGCGCATTGCCCGGCGGGCACCCGGACCGTCCTGGCGCTCCTCCCCGCCCTGCTTGCGACCGCCGTTCCCGCGGCGGCGGCCCAGGGCCAGCTGGCGGAGGTGACGGCGCTTCGCTTCGAGGGCAACGACGTCTTCTCCGATCGCGCGCTGGGCGCCTCCATCATGACCCGGTCGACCGACTGCCGGCACTGGCTGCTCTCGGTCTTCTGCTGGTCGGGAAGCTCGTTCGCCATCGACGAGCACTTCCTGGGTCCGCGCGAATTCGAACGCGACGTGGTGCGCCTGAGGCTCTTCTACTATCGGCACGGATACCGGGAGGCGCTCATCGTACCGAGCCTCGACCGGAACGCGGACGGGGTTCGGATCACGTTCAATATCGACGAAGGAAAGCCGGTACTCATCGATTCCCTGGCCTTCAACGGGCTCGATCCGCGCGGCGACCTGGATCTCCTCGACGATCTGCCGGTGGGCGCGGGAGATCCGCTCGACCAGATGGCGCTCGGGGCAGCCCGCGATTCGCTCACCATCCGGCTGCGCAACGCCGGGTACGCCCACGCCGAAGTCCTGCTCGACATACTGATTCCGGCCGCGCAGCCGTACCGCGCGCGGGTCAACTTCGATGTCTTCAAGGGAGCTCCGGCACGCTTCGGGGCCATCTCCATCGAGGGAAACGAAAGAGTGGATCAGGGCGTCATACTGGGCATGATTCCCTTCCGCGAAGGCAGCGCCTACGACGCCGACCTCGTCTTCGAGGCCCGGCGCAACCTCTACGGCATGGAGGTCTTCCGCAATGTCGCGGTAACGGAGGAACTGGCCGCGCAGCCGGACAGCGTGATTCCCGTATCGGTCACGGTCGTCGAGGGCGACATTCACCGATATCGTGCGGGAGGCGGCTGGAGCACAGCCGACTGCGTCAACGGCGAGGCCAGCTGGACCAGCCGGAATTTCTCCGGGGGCGGACGCCGCCTGCAGTTTCTCGGACGGCTCTCGAACATCCTCAACTCCCCGCTCAACTCCACGCTCTGCCGCGACGCCGGCACCGGTCCGTACGGGCGTTACAACTGGTCGCTGTCGGCCCAGTTCTCCCAGCCCCGCCTGTTCTCGCTGCGCACTACCTTCGCCGCCAACCTGTTCTGGGAGCGACAGAGTCTGCCCGACCTCTTCGTCCGTCAGAGCCTGGGCGTCGATCTCTCCGTCACCCGAGGGGGCGCGCCGGGACGCTCGCAGACGATCTTCTTCCAGCCGACGGCGGGGAAACTGGACGCGGCGGACATCTTCTTCTGCTCCAGCTTCCTGGTTTGCGACTTCGAGGGCATTGAGGTGCTGCAGCGCAGCAACTGGCTGTCGCCCGTGGGCATCCGCCTCGCGCACGAGGAGATCGGGCAGGGCATCGGTTCCGCCGCGAGCTACTCGCTGATCGCCGAGATCGAGCACGCTTCCCGCCTGACAGGCTCCGACTTCGCCTACAACCTGGCCGTGGGCGAGGCATCCGGAAGCCGCGAGGTCCTGGAAGGCTGGATCGTGGCCGGGCGGATACGCGGGGGACGGCTGCGCGCCGGCGGATTCGGAGCGCTGGGCCGGGAGGTCGGCTCCGAAATCGCGCACCCGCAGAAACGGTTCTATTCGGGGGGCGCCACCTCGGTCCGCGGCTTCGCCCACAATCAGTTGGGCCCGCGCGTGCTGTTCGTGGACGTGGAGACGTTGCTGGAGCCCGGAGACGGCAGCCCGGCGCCGTGTACTCCCGATCAGATCATCGACCTCACCTGCGATCCGCGCACCCTCGGTGACGACCGCTTTACTTCGAATCCCACGGGAGGAAGTCGGCTGCTCGAGGGCAACGTCGAGGTACGCTTTCCGCTCAGCTCAGCGGACTGGCAGGGCACCCTGTTTCTCGACTTCGGTCAGGTCTGGTCCGACGACCGGTCCCGGGAGCTCACGCGCCTCGAATGGGCCCCCGGGATGGGCGTCCGCTACTTCACCGCCATCGGTCCTCTGCGGCTGGACGTGGCGTACCGGCTGAGCGGGGGCGAGGAACAACGCGTCCTGACCTCCGGAATCCGGCCCTACCATTCCGCCCTCGATCACGACGAGGCAAGACTGGCCGCCGCGCCCGACTTCGTGCGCTCGGGCCGGCTCGAGATCCTTCCGCATCCGGTGCTGTACGGCGAATCCGCGGACTGGTCGCTGAGCCGGCTTCAGCTCCATCTCTCTCTGGGACAGGTCTTCTGATGTCCGGTATCGGGCCCCCGGAGGAAACCGGAGTGGGATCCAGCCCCCGGCGCGCCCGCGGCGGACGGGTTCTGCTGATCGGGGGACTTTCACTGGCCGCGCTCCTGTGCGCGGCGACGGCGGCGCTGGTGTACACCCGGCCGGGCCAGCGCGTGGTTCTGGAAGAAGTCCTCCGCAGGGCGTCTGCATGGCTGAGCGCGGACATCGCGGTCTCGGGGATCCGCTCCGCCAACCTGCTCGCCGGGGCCACGCTGTCCGGCATCACCATCGCCGAGGCGGGACGACCCGCTTCGTTTCGCGCGGACTCGATCCGCGTTCGCTATTCGCTCGGGACCCTGTTCGGGAGAGAGGTCGCCTTCGCCGGACTGGAGCTGTGGAATCCCGTAGTGACGGTCGAGCGCGGACCCGGGGAGGACGAGTCGAATTGGAGCCGTATCCTGGCGGATCGCCGGGAAGCGGCCACCGCGCTCAACTTCCAGTCCGGGTCGGAGGAAGAGGAACCCCGCCTGATCCTGCGCGACGTCTCGGTGTTCGATGGCGACGTCATCGTGCGGGTGGGCACGGACGCGGCTCCGGGAAGCGCGGGCGTTGTGCCGGCTGCGGGAGGCGACGGCTTCCTGCGCGAACTGCGCTTCAGCCGAATCCGCGGGCGGCTGCGGGAGGCGGAATTCAGGGCAGAGCAGGCGGCTCTCGACGTGTTTGCACTGTCGCTGCAGGGGAGCACGACCGAAGAACCGTTCGAGTTGGCCGACTATCGCGGACAGGTCCACGTGGGACAATACGGACTCTCCTTCGACGCCGAACGTCTCTGGCTGCCGGAGACCGAGATGTCGGGAACGGGCGTGGTCGCCTGGGACGGGGACCTGCGCGTCGACGCGAGCCTGAGCGCTCCGGTGGCGGCGCTCGAGGACATTCACTGGCTGGTCCCGGGGCTGCCTCCGGCCCGGGGGTCGCTGGAACTGGGCCTCGGTGTGAGGCCGGGGTTGACGTCACTCGACTTCTCCTCCCTCGATCTGGATACCACCGACGGCCGACTCGAGGGTCGCCTCGCCCTGACCCTCACGCCGGATTCCGTGCTTCTGGACGGCGACCTCGGCGTGCGGGAGCTGCGGGCTGCCGCGTTTGATCCCTGGCTGGCTTCGCCGCTTCCCTGGCGGGGTGCGCTCAGCGGCGGCCTGCGCATGCAGGGCAGGCCGGAGGACCTGGAGGTTTCGGGCGACCTCGAGACGGTCGCGGCCGCCCAGGCCGGCGCCTCTTCCCGGTTCCGGTTCGAAGGTCGGGTGCACGTCGGGCCGAACCCGGGCGTGACCGGCTTTTCCCTCACGTCGATGCCCTTCCGGTACAGCCTGCTGCGCGAGGTGGACGAGCGCGTCGTCGTCGGAGGCTCGGGTTCACTCCGCATCGAGGCTGAAGGACGCCTGTCAGAGGGAATCGACTTCGTCGCGTCGGCCGCGCATGCGGCTGCGGGGCTCCCGCAGTCGGACGTCACCGTCAGCGGCACGGTCGGACGCGCGGACGGCGCAACGTTCGTGGACCTGTCCGGCGACCTCCAGCCCCTGTCGTTCACCGCGCTGGGCGCGTACTTCCCGGCCCTGCCGCTGACCGGCGAGGTCACCGGTGGCGTGCGCGCCCGCGGACCCCTGGCCGACCTGACGGTCGAGGTCGACCTCGAGACCCCGGCGGGGCCTCTCGCCATGAACGCACGCCTCGACGCAGGCGACATCGGCCGCAGCTACCGGGCCGAGACGGAGGTGCGCAACTTTCACCTGTCGCGCATCGTGACCGAGCTTCCGGAACCCACGATCGTGACCGGCGGCGTGTTCGTGGACGGTCGCGGACTCCAACCCGACTCGATCGCAGCCGACGTGCGGGTTCGCATCGCTTCCGCTGTGGTCGGAGCCGTTGTCGTCGACTCGGTCAGGTCGGCGTTTGCCCTCGAAGCGGGCGCGGCCACCCTGGACACGCTGCACGCCGTGACCAGCCTGGGCACTCTGGACGCATCCGGAGACCTGGGGCTCGCGGAGGGTCTCCCGCCCGGAGAGGTCCGCGTCGCCTTCACCAGCGAATCGCTGGATGGCCTGCGGCCCTTCTTCATGGCCGGGCCGATCATCGCGGCCGACACGTTGTCGCGCCTGGAGATCGAGTTGCTGCGCCTCGATGGCATCGATCCCGACACCCTTCCCCTGTTGAGAGAGATCGAAGTGGACGGGCGCGTCTCCGGCGAAGCGACCCTGCGTGGCGCGGTCGACCGGTTCGCGGCAGAGGGCATCGTCACCGTCGAAGGCTTGCGCTTTCGGGACAACGCGATCAGCAGGGCCGAGCTGGACCTTCGGGTCGACGGCCTGCCGGGAACCGATGGGCGGCTCACCGCCTCGATCCTTTCCGGCTCCTTTGCGGTTGAAGGCAGAAGTTTCGCCTCTGCCGCCATCGACCTGGACCTTTCCCGATCCGAGGGCCGGCTGCGCGCCGACCTGCAGCGTTCGGGCGAAGAAAGCTACCAGGCGCGCGCCACATACCAGGCGGACGCCACCAGCGGAGTCCTCCACCTCGACGAACTCACCACCCGCTTCGCCGGTGGCCGCTGGAATCTCGGCGGACCCGCGCGTCTCCTGTGGGATAACGAGCGTTTCGTGGTCGACGACTTCAGCTTCACGCGCCCCGGCGTGGGCGGAATGAGGATCGAAGCCGACGGCGTCATCCCGCGCGGCCCCGGCCCGGCGGACTTCGAGCTGGTGGTGCGCGCCCTCCCGTTGGAGCGCCTGACCGACGTAGCGCAGCTGACCAGCCTGGAGGAGGGGAACCTTCGCGGAGTGGTAAGCCTCGACCTGAGGGTTTCCCGAACCGGTGACGATCCCGGAATGGAGGCTTCCTTCCAGGCTGACGGCCTGGGATACGGCAACGTGGACCTCACCCGGGTAGCGGGCGAACTCGGGTACCTGAACCGCCGGATCACCGGTAACGTCGAGGCGTGGAGCCGGGAGGCACAGGTCCTGTCCGCCCGGGGCGCCCTGGCCGCGTCGCTGGAACTCCAGCGGGTGCCCGTACGCTTCCCTGATGAGCCGATGGACATCGCCGTCGTCGCACGGGAGTTCCCGCTTGCGGTCGTGTCGCGCGTCATTCCCGGCCTGGAGGACGTCGAGGGCCTGGTTGATGGAGAACTGCACCTCACCGGTCCGCCGGCGAACATGCGCACGAACGGTGAACTGTCTCTGGCCGGAGGCGTCCTCGCACTGCCGGAACTGGGGGTCCGGTACACGGATGTGGAAGCCGTTCTCGGGTTCACCGAGGACGCGCGCGCCACCCTCTCGGCCAGTCTGCGGTCCGGTGGCCTCGCCCGGGTGAACGGATCGCTGCACCTGCGCCCCCTGCGCGACCCGACCCTCGACCTCGCCATCGACGGAACCAGCTTCAGGGCCGCCAACCGCTACGACATCGAGGGAGTGGTCAGCGGGCAGCTGCGCCTGACCGGAAACTATCGCAGCCCGGTCGTGCAGGGGGCCCTGGACGTCGAACAGGGCACCCTCTACCTGGACGAGTTCGCGCGCTACCAAACCATCGTGGACCTGGCGGACACCACCTTCTTCGCCGCCGTGGACACCACCCTGGCCGGGGTGCTGCCCATCATCGAGGCGGGTCAGAACCCCTTCCTCGACAACCTGGTCGCGGACATCGAGTTGAGCGTGGAGAGCGACAGCTGGCTGCGCAGCCGCCAGATCGACATGGAGATCGACGGCGATCTGGAGCTCGAATACGACCGCGGGGCACGCCGCTTCGTGGCGGTCGGGGAACTCGCGGCCATCCGGGGATCATACAACTACTTCGGCCGCCGCTTCGTGGTGCAGCAGGGAACCCTCGAGTTCATCGGCATTCCCGGCGTAAACCCGAACCTGGACATCCAGGCGGTCGCCCGCCTGCGTGCCGGAGACAGCCCGCTCAACGTGATCGCCAACGTAGGCGGCACCCTGGTGGCTCCTTCGGTGTCGCTGACCAGCGACGCGGCCGCGCCCATCGAGGAACCGGAACTGGTCAGTTACCTCGTGTTCGGCCGGCCTCCGGCACTGCTGGGCGCCGGCGAGTCGTCACTGCTGGGCGGAGCGATCATCACCGATGGCCTGTCGCTCGGCCTGGGCCGGCTGGCGGACGAGTTTCAGGAGGCCGTCGCGCAGGAAATCGGTTTCGTGGACTATTTCGCCATCTCCAACCAGCGGGCCACACAGCGCCTCGGCCCCAACCCCAGCCTGCTGGGGACCCTCGCCTCCACACAGATAGAGTTCGGCCGCTACCTGTGGGACGATGTATTCCTGTCCGTCGACCTGGCTCCGGTCGGGACCACCACCCAGACGCGCACCCGCATCCCCAACGCGCGCCTGGAGTGGCGCTTCGCCGATCTGTGGGGCTTCGAGAGCTTCGCCGAGGATCCGCTCCTGCGCCGCGGCGTGCTCGGCGTCCAGCGGAGCGGCCCAACCTACGCGCATTCGCTGGGGCTGTTCATCTATCGCGAGTGGGGCCGATGACCGGCGACACGCTGATCATCCGGGGAGCGCGCGAGCACAACCTCCGCAACATCGACCTGCGGCTGCCCCGCGAGCGCATCGTCGTCATCACCGGCCTCTCCGGATCGGGCAAATCCTCCCTCGCCTTCGACACGATCTACGCAGAGGGACAACGGCGCTACGTGGAATCGCTTTCCGCCTACGCCCGTCAGTTCCTGGGCCTGATGGAGAAGCCCGACGTGGACTCCATCGAGGGGCTGTCGCCCGCGATCTCCATCGAACAGAAGACGGTGAACCGCAACCCGCGTTCGACGGTGGGCACGGTAACCGAGATCTACGACTACCTGCGCCTGCTGTGGGCACGCGCGGGTACGCCCCACTGTCCGGAGTGCGGCCGTCCGGTCCTGCGCCAGAGCGCCACCCAGATCGTGGAACGGCTTCTCGAACGGGAGGCGGGCAGCCAGGTCGAGGTCCTCGCCCCCCTGGTGCGCGGGCGCAAGGGCGAGTTCCGGGAGCTGTTCGAGCGGGCGCGTCGCACCGGCTTCGTGCGGGCGCTCGTCGATGGCCAGGTCTACGACCTCTCCCATCCTCCCGCGCTCAATCGGTACGAGAACCACGACATCGCCATCGTCGTCGACCGCCTCACGGTGCGGGACTCCGACCGCGGCCGCCTCGCCGACTCGGTCGAGACCGCCCTCTCGACGGCCGAGGGGGTCGTCGGGGTGCGCATGCGCGGAGAAGACGACCCCCGGCTCTTCAGCGAGCAGTACGCCTGCGTGGAATGCGGAACCGGCCTGCCCGAGCTGGAACCGCGCCAGTTCTCCTTCAACTCGCCCTTCGGAGCGTGCGAGGACTGCGGCGGCCTGGGGACGCGCCGGGAAGTCAATCCCCAACTTCTGCTCGGCGATCCCGGCATCTCGGTCATGGAGGGGGTGGTGCTTCCCTGGGGAGATCCCGCCGGACACCTGCGCCGCTCGGTGATCCCGGGGCTGGCGGCCGCCTACGAGTTCGATCCGCGCAAGCCCTGGAACACCCTGGACCCGGAGGTTCATCAGGGGATCCTGTGGGGATCGGCTCCCATGAAGATCCGCTTCCCCTACCGGTCGGCGGGCTCCGCGGGGTACTACGAGGATGTCTGGGAGGGCGTGGTCGCCAGCGTCGAGCGGCGCTACCGGGAGACCGGGTCGGACTACGTGCGCGGCCAGCTCGAGTCCTACATGTCCGTCCTGCCGTGCAAGGCATGCGCGGGCACGCGCCTCGGCCCCCGGTCCCGCGCCGTTACCCTGGGCGGCCACTCCATCGGCCAGGTGATCGAGCTGCCCATCTCGGAATGCCTGGCCTTCGTGCGTTCGCTCCCGGTGGCCGGCCGCCTGCGCTCCGACACCGTCGAACAGGCCCCCGGTCCGCCGCTCCCGGCCGAAATCGCCGGTCCCATCCTCAAGGAGGTCGAGAACCGCCTCCGCTTCCTGACCGCCGTGGGCCTCGACTACCTCAGCCTGGGCCGCTCGGCCGACACCCTCTCCGGGGGGGAGGCGCAGCGCATCCGCCTGGCGACCCAGATCGGCAGCGGCCTGGTGGGCGTGCTCTACATCCTGGACGAACCCTCGATCGGCTTGCATCCGCGTGACAACCACGGCCTGCTCGACACACTCCGGTCACTGCGCGACCTGGGCAACACCGTGCTGGTGGTCGAGCACGACGAGGACACCATCCTCGCCGCCGACCACGTCGTCGACCTGGGTCCGGGGGCCGGGCGTGAAGGGGGCGAGGTGGTGGCCGCGGGGACGGTGCAGGAAGTCGTCAACCACCCGCGCTCGCTCACCGGCGCGTACCTGCGCGGGGCACGCGAGATTCCCGTGCCGCCGCGGCGGCGCCCGGTCGACCCCGAACGCCGACTCGTGGTGGAGGGCGCGCGCCAGCACAATCTCCGCGACCTGGCGGTCGTGTTCCCCCTGGGGTGTTTCGTCGCGGTCACCGGGGTCAGCGGATCGGGCAAGTCCACCCTGGTGAACAATACCCTGTATCGCGCCCTGGCGCGCCGCTTCTACCGCTCGGTGGCCCTTCCCGGAGACCACGACCAGGTGCGCGGCGCCGAACTGATCGACAAGGTCATCGAGGTGAACCAGGCGCCCATCGGACGGACGCCGCGCTCCAACCCCGCGACCTACACCGGCCTCTTCACCCCCATCCGCGAACTCTTCGCCAGCCTCCCCGAGTCGCAGGTGCGCGGGTACGGGCCGGGCCGTTTCTCGTTCAACGTGAAGGGAGGCAGATGCGAGTCGTGCAAGGGCGACGGGCTGGTGAAGATCGAGATGCACTTTCTGCCCGACGTCTACGTGCCGTGCGACGTGTGCCGGGGCCAGCGCTACAACCGCGAGACCCTCGACATCGCGTACAGGGGCCGGAACATAGCCGAGGTCCTCGCCATGCCGGTCGCCGAAGCGCTCGAGTTCTTCGACGCCGTGCCGCGCGTTCGCAACCGCCTGCGGACGCTGGCGCAGGTGGGGCTCGGCTACGTCCGGCTGGGCCAGCCGGCGACGACCCTGTCGGGCGGCGAGGCACAGCGGGTCAAGCTGGCGAGCGAACTATCCAAGCGCGCGACCGGCAGGACCCTGTACATCCTCGACGAACCCACCACGGGACTGCACTTCGAGGACGTGCGCGTCCTGCTGGAGGTGCTGCACCGGCTGGTGGACCGCGGCAATACGGTGGTGGTCATCGAGCACAACCTGCACGTGATCAAGACCGCCGACTGGCTCATCGACCTCGGCCCGGAAGGGGGCGCGGGCGGAGGACGGGTGGTCGCCGCCGGGACGCCCGAAGAGGTCGCCGCGCACCGGAAATCGTACACGGGGGCCTTCCTGACCGATGTACTGCCGGGCCGGAACCGGGAGCGCCGGAGGGCGTAGGGCGGCAGCCGCGGACGAAACCGGCCGCAGTATTCGAGCGAATCCGTCCGCGCGCCGCCAGGCCCTGCGACCGGTCCCGGAAACCGGCCCCGACTCGTTCGCGTCTCCTGTTTTATTTTTCCGTGAAACTCGGGGGTGGGGGCGATCCCGGATCGAGGATTCGGTGACCGCGGAGCGCTGTTCGCCCGCCCGGGG
>JAJEBS010000111.1 GCA_022822425.1 Gemmatimonadota bacterium
CGCGCAAGCCGCAGGCTCTGATTCCCGTGCTCCTCTGGCGCTGGGGGCGCCGACCTCCACCAGACCTCAGATGAGAGTCCCATCATGAGACAATCGCTCGCCCTCGTTCTCTGCGCATTCCTGCTGGCGATCCCCGCCGCCGACATCCAGGCGCAGGAGAGAACCACTGATCTGATCCTCGGAGCCGGAGCGACCATGGGCCTCGCGACGGATGCGGAAGCCACGGAGAGCCGCATCGGACGGAATCTCTCGGGAGGAGTCTCCCTGCGGGTGATCGACGTGATCGGCCTGCGGGTGGAAGCCGGCTACATCGAGAAGGGCGCCGGGTCGGAGGTCAGCGAGGGCGACGCGACAGGTCAGTTGAACATTGAGATCGACTATCTGGTGCTGCGTGGTCTGCTCGAGATCGGCGGCGACTTCCACTTCCTCGCCGGCGCGACCGTGGGGCGCGACAGGCGATGCAACGTAGCCATCGACGTTGTCGTCGAAGGGATCGACATGTCGAGCGAGCAGAGCTGCGACGACATGCGCATCGACACGAACACCGATGTCGGGATCACCGCCGGGGCGGGCTACAACGTTGGCCCCATTGGCGTCACGGTGCTGTTCACCGAGGGACTGACCGAGATCTTCGCCGGCGATGACGCACCGGATGGCCGCAACCGCACCATCTCCCTCGTCGGATCCGTCCGCATCCCGTTTGTCGGATAGCCTCAGCCCCAACCCCTGTTCAGCACTACCGCAATCAGCGCGCCGGCCGTCCCGTTGGTCGCAATCCCGATCAGGGTGTGCCCGCCGACCGTGGCGAGCGTCTGCACGCCGTCCATGGTGGCGTAGCCCATCAGCGCCATGCCCAGCCCCAGCAGGGCCCCGAACACGGCCCCGGCCTGGAAGCCCTCCCAGCCGCTGACGACACCCCTCCAGCTCAGGACGAGGGTGAGGACCGCGGCATGGAGAAGTTGGCCCAGGCCCAGCGCCCACCAGACGGGCACCGTCCGGGCCACGTCGTTGGCGAAGAAGTCTTCCAGAAGCCCGTAGATGACGCCGCCGACCACGAAGAGCGTGACCGCCCCCGCGACCGTCGCCAGCAGGAAGTGCCGGGTCACCCGATGGGCTCCCGGTTCACGCGATGATGTCGTGAATCACCTCGCCCGCCACATCCGTCAGCCGGAAATCACGACCACTGTAGTTGTAGGTGAGCTTCTCGTGGTCGATGCCCATCAGGTAGAGGATGGTCGCGTGCAGGTCGTGGATGTGGACCGGGTTTTCCACGGCCTTGAAGCCGAAGTCGTCGGTGGCGCCGTAGGTCATGCCGCCCTTGATGCCGCCTCCGGCCAGCCAGATGCTGAAGCCGAACGGGTTGTGGTCGCGGCCGTTGACCACGCGGCCGCCGGCGCCCCCGCCCCCCGTCTCGAGCACGGGGGTGCGTCCGAACTCGGTGCCGCACACCACCAGGGTATCGTCGAACAGGCCCCGTGACTTGAGGTCCTTGATCACCGCCGCGAAGGGCTGGTCGGAGTCGCGGGCGTTCTTGCGGTGCTGGAAGATGTCGGTGTGGGCATCCCAGGGATCGCCCTTGGCGTAGTAGACCTGCACGATGCGCACGCCGCGCTCGATCAGCCGCACCGCCATCAGGCAGCCGCGCGCGGTGCTCCCCGGGCCGTACAGCTTCTGGGTCGCCTCGCTCTCGCCGCGGATGTCGAACACGTCCGGGGCCTCGGTCTGCATGCGGTAAGCGGTCTCCATCACCTGGATCGCGCCCTCGATCTGCGGATCCTCCTCCTCCAGGCGCTGCATGTGCAGCCGGTTCAGCTTCTCGATCAGATCCACCTCGCGGCGCTGGCCGTCGCCGTTCCCCTCTTCGCCGCGAATGTTGGGGATCAGGCGCTCCGGGTCGAAGTCGTCCTCGATCCTCGGAACCTTGTCGGAGATGTAGGTGCCCTGGTGGATGGGCGGCAGGAAGGCGTTGCTCCAGAGCGGCGGGCCCACCACGGTGGGCTGGTCGGGGCAGAGCACCACGAATCCGGGCAGGTTGCGGTTCTCGGTCCCGAGCCCGTAGGTGAGCCACGAGCCCAGCGAGGGCCGGCCCGGCTGAATGTGCCCCGTGTTCATCATGAGCAGCGACGGCTCGTGATTCGGGATCTCGGTGTGCATCGAGCGGATCACGCAGATGTCGTCCGCGCACTCGCCCACGTGCGGGAAGAGCTCGCTCACGGCGATGCCCGATTCCCCGTAGCGCTTGAAGCTGAAGGGCGACTTCATGAGCGCGCCGGTGCGCCGTTCGGTCTTGATCTCGCCGGTCGGCAGCGGCTGCCCGTGGTACTTCTCGAGCATCGGCTTGGGATCGAAGGTGTCGACCTGCGAGACGCCCCCGTTCATGAAGAGGAAGATGACGTTCTTCGCGCGCGGCTCGAAATCGGGCTTGGGCAGCGGCGTGCCCATCGAGGACACGAGCCCGTTCGAGGCTTCGAGCATCGACGTCCCCACGAGGCTCGCGAACGCCATCATGCCGAAGCCCGCGCCCATGGTCTTCAGGGCCTCGCGCCGCGTGCGCGGCTCCCCGTGGATCATGCTGCAGCCGTGATGATCGTGATCAGACATCAGTCCACAAACCTGAATTCGGCAACGCTGAACAGCGCGCGCGCGTACTGGATCCACGCCTGCATCGAGGCGCGGTGCTCCGGGGTGTCGGGTTCGGCGTCTTCCGTGGCCTCGTCATCCTCCGCGGCCCCCGCATCCTCCTCCGATGGGTCTGCCCCGGCTTCGTCACCGGACTCATCTTCGAGCTTCGCGAGCTCTTCCGCCAGGAACGCGGCGCGGCGCTCTTCGAGAAAATCGAGGCCGGCGGCGACCTCGGGCTCGGTGACATCCCGCGCATAAAGCAGCGGATAGGCGGCTTCGATCATCTCCCGATCGCGGAAGACGGGAGTCGAAGATCCATCTGCACCGTCGTCGCCGTTGCTCCCGGGCGCGTGCCCCGCCTCGCCGTTGCCGTTCCCGTTGTTGCCATTGCCCGAACGCCCGCTTCCCTCTTCCCCATCCTCCGCAACCAGATCCTCCTGCGTCGTCTCCTCCAGCAGCCGCTTCACGAACAGCTCCGCCTGCCTCCGCACGAAGGGGCTGTTCATGAAGTAGAGGCTCTGGCCGGGGACGTTGGTGGTGTAGCGACGCTCCGCGGACAGGCTCGGGTTCGGGAAGTCGAAGGTCTGCAGGAACTCGTCGACCTGGAAGCGGCTCACCTCGCCGTAGATGGTCCGGCGGTTGTTCTCCTCGTCGCGCAGGCTCTTCGAGGGTCCGCCCACGGTCGCGTCCAGATCCCCGGACACGGAGAGGATCGCGTCGCGGATGCTCTCGGCGTCGATCCGGCGCCGGTCGGCGCGCCAGTAGTAGCGGTTCGCCCCGTCGATATCCTCGTTGTCGGCGTGCCGCCCGCTGGCCCGTTGATACGTCGCCGACAGCATGATGTCGCGGTGCAGCTGCTTGATCGACATACCGCCCTCGACGAAGCGCGACGCCAGGTACTCGAGCAACTCGGGGTTCGTGGGCCGCTCGCCCATCATCCCGAAGTTGCTGGGGGTGTCGACGATGCCCGTGCCCATGTGCCAGCGCCAGACGCGATTCACGATCACGCGCGCGGTGATCGGATGTCCGGCGATGGCCTCCGCGAGCTGCAGGCGGCCGCTCCCCTCGGCGTACGGCTCGACGCCCTCCTCGTCCAGGACGGTCAGAAAGCCGCGCGGAACCGCTTCGCCGAGGTTCGTGGGGCTGCCGCGGATGTGGAGGGCGATGTCGGTCAGGTCGTCGGGCTCCTTGTCGGCCACGCCCATCGCGAAGGGCAGATCGGGCAGCTCCTCCTCCAGCTCATCGATGCGCTCGCGCATGGCCGAGATGTGATCCATCGCCACGCGGCCAAGCTGCCGCTCCAGCCCCCATCCGCGGAACCGGAACAGTCCCGGCGCCGGAAAGAAGGTGTCCAGCTGGTTGTCGAGATCGCTGCGGAAGATGTCCGAGTAGAGGTTGAAGCGCTCCCGCTCCATGGTCTCGAGCTCGAGCTGGTGCTGGTCGAAGAAGCTCTCGAAGCCGTTGGGCATCGGCGTCGACTTCACTTCCTCGAGCGGCGTGCCCTTGGCGATGATGCGGCGGTTGCGCTCCTCCAGCTTGTCCTGCTCCGCGACCACCTCGAGCACCAGGCGCTGGAAGGCGTCGGCCAGCTCCCGGGCCTCGTCCTGCTCGGCGTCGCCGCGCGCGATCATCTCCTGCCAGTCGATGAGGAACGGATAGTGCTTCGGCTCCTTGCCCAGGAAGCGGATCCAGCGCTGCAGCGTTTCGAGGTCGACCTTGGCCTGCGAGGCGGCCTGCTCGGGCGGAAGCTGCGGCCTGCCGGTCACCTGCCACGCGGCCATCATGTAGCGCGACACCTGGAGCGAGAGCACGCGCGCCAACTGGTCGCCTTCGGTGCTCAGGTACTCGTTGAGGCTCTTTTTGAGGCCGTCGATGAACTCCTTTTCCGTCTCGTAGGCCTCGGCTTCGTCTTCTTCCGCAATCGGATATTCGTGATAGTCGGCGTTGTTGAAGATGCCGGCGAGGGCATAGTAGTCGTGCGTGCCGATGGGGTCGTACTTGTGGTCGTGGCAACGGGCGCAGCCGACCGTGAGGCCCAGGAACCCGCGCGTGGTGACGTCGACCCGGTCGTGGCGCTCGTCCGCGCGCGCCACCGGCGGATCGGCGATGTCGTAGTACCAGGGGCCGCCCCCGAGAAAGCCCAGCGCGGGGATGGCGCGCTCGCGTTCGGCCTCCTCCAGCAGGTCCCCGGCGATCTGCGCCTTGACGAAGAGGTCGTAGGGCATGTCGCGGTTGAAGGCCTCGACCACCCAGTCGCGCTGGATGTAGGCGTTTGGATAGCGCTCGCGTCCCGAACCGCCCGGCGCGAGCCCGCGGGTGTCGTCCTCGCCGAAGCGGGCCACGTCCAGCCAGTGCCGGCCCCAGCGCTCGCCGTAGTGGGGAGAGGCCAGGAGGCGCTCGACCACCTTCTCGAAGGCGTCCGGCGAGGTGTCGCCGACAAAGGCCTCGACCTC
>JAJEBS010000213.1 GCA_022822425.1 Gemmatimonadota bacterium
AGAAGGCCAACCTGGCAGGTGGCGTCGCGGCTGTGGTGTCGGGCGCGGGCGTCTACATCCTGGTGCAGTTCGGCATCATCGACATCGGCCTGGCGCCGGTGGTCGTTGCCCTCTTCGCCAGTGCCGCGGCCATGGTTCTGGGGGGATGGCTGGGGCCGCGGGAATCCACGGAGATGGTCGAACGCATTGAGGCTCTGCACGGGTGAATCGACGGTGCTGGTTGCTGGATGGCAGGCGCTTCGGAGGATTTCGCGGGGTTGGCGGGGAGCTGCTGACCGCCGAGTGAAGTCCGCGCGGCGCGCGAGCGGCCGGAAGGCCCGCAGGGTGCGGCGGTCGAATGGCGTGCTGGTCGGCTGGTGCGTTGTGCTTGCCGCGGCCGCCGTCATCGGGTCGCGGACGGAAACGGGATCGGCACGGGAGTCCGTCGTCCTCATGCACGGGCTCGGCCGCACCCGGGCGTCGATGGCTCTGCTTGCCCAGCGGCTCGAGCGAGCAGGCTACGATGTCGCCAACGTGGACTACGACTCGCGCGGGGGAACCCTCGTCGAGCACGCCGAGACGCTCGCCGCCGAGGTTTCGAGCTGCTGCGCGGCAGCTCCGCGCGTTCACTTTGTCGGCCACTCGCTCGGCGGGCTCGTGATTCGCCAATACCTCGCCGAGTCCCCGCCCGAGTCCCTGGGACGGGTCGTCCTGCTCGCGCCTCCCAACCAGGGGAGCGAAGTGGCGGACTGGTTCGCGGAGCACGAACTCGGCCACATCCTGGGGCCGGCGGGAATGGGCCTCGGCACCGGCGAAACGGGCATTTCGGCAAGCCTGCCCCCTCCGGAGTACGACGTCGGCATCATCGCGGGAAACCGCAGCCTCAACCCCATGGGTTCGGTTCTCATCCCGGGCCCCGACGACGGCATGGTGGGCGTCGACAACGCCAGAATCGACGACGTGCCGATGATCGTGGTTCCCCTGTCCCACACCTTCCTGATGAACGGCCGCGTCACCGCCGAAGCGGTGATCGGATTCCTCAGGACGGGCGCGTTCCCGCCGGTGCGGGACTCGAACTAGGGCGGCAACCGGCAACCGCCAGCGGGCACGGCCACCGGCAACCGGCTTTCGCGGGATGCCGGGAGTTCCCGCCCACGTCCACGCAGTCTCTCGCGCGTGCAGGCAAAGCCGGCCACGATTAGTGGTTGGCGGACACCGAAGCGACTGGCCGGGAGGCTCCGATGAAACGAGCACTGTTCACCATCCTCGTTCCGCTGGCCGGCGCGGCCTGCGCGGAAACCGGCGGCACCCCGGCGACCGACCGCGCCCCGGGCGATTTCACCCTGGAGGAGTTCGTGTCGGCGAGCTCGCTCGTGGACGGAGCCGTGCCCGACTGGTCCCCCGACGGTTCGGCGATCCTCTTCCTCGGGCGCGACACGCTGTGGAAGGTCGATGCCGACGGCGGCGATCCGGAGGCGATCCCGGCAGAGGGCGTCACCAGCCCGGCGTACTCGCCGGACGGCGCGTGGATCGGCTACGTGTCGAGCGGACCCGCCGGCGGGCAGGAACTCTGGCTCTGGTCCATCTCCGAGCAGCGCGCGCTCCAGCTGACGGACCTCGGCGCCCGCACGCTCTCCTGGAGCTGGTCCCCCGACGGGCGGCACATCGCCTTCTCCAACTCGCTGCGCGGCAACTACGACATCTACACGGTCCCGGTGCCCGGGGGACAGGTGAAGCGGCTCACCACCGACACCCGCTATGACGTGCAGCCCACCTGGACGCCGGATGGTTCCAGGATCGTGTTCGTGCGCATGGACCAGTGGTGGATCCACCACGACGTCATCGCCGTCGATGCCGTCACCGGCGCCGGCGAGCGTCTCATCGTGAGCGACCGCGACTGGATGGACTATCGCACCGGGCAGGAGTTCGGACCGGGCCAGGTCTCGCCGAGGGGCGACCTGGTGCTCTTCCGCTCCTATCGCAGCGGCTGGATCAACTGGTGGCTCGCGCCGATGGAGGGCGGCGAGCCCCGGCCTCTCGCGCCCGAAGCAGCCGATCAGAGCTCCCAGAAGCCCTTCCGGGGTTATGCCCGCTGGTCTCCCGACGGCACCCGGGTCGCGTACACGTCCAACCTGAGGGGCCGGCAGATTCTGCGGGTTGCCTCGGTGGACGACGGCGCCGTCCGGACGCTCTTCGCGCCGGAGATGGGTCTGGTCGCGAACCCTGCGTGGTCTCCGGACGGAAGCCGCATCGCCTTCACCTACGACACCCCGGCGCAGGTCCCGGATCTGTTCGTGATGGACGCGGACGGCGGCGAGCCGACCCGTCTGACGCATTCGCTGCCGGATCCGTCGCTCGCCGACGCTTTCTTCATGCCCGAGCGGGTGAGCTACGAGAACGACGGGCTCACCATCCACTCCTACCTGTTCCGGCCGGCCGAGCCCCCACCGCCCGGCGGGTATCCGGCGATCGTCTGGGTCCACGGCGGACCTTCCTCGCAGTTCGAGGATGGATGGAGGCGACACGCCGACGCCCACTACTTCATCAAGCACGGATACGCGGTTCTGGCCCCCAACATCCGGGGGAGCTCAGGCTTCGGCTGGGAGCACGAGGAGGCGAACAACGGGTGCTGGGCGCGGTGTGATCTGGATGATGTCGTGGCCGGTGCCAGGTACCTGGGCACCTTGCCCGACATCGACGGCGATCGCGTCGCGGTCACGGGCGTGAGCTACGGCGCCTATCTGAGCTTTGCCGCGAGCACCTTCGCCCCGGACGCCTTCCGGGCCGCCGTGCCCCTCCGCGAGGGCTACGCCAACCGCATTCAACTGGTCGAGCGGGAGTCGGCTCTGGCCAACATCAACATGTACCAGTACGAACTGGGCCTGCTGGCCGAGAACCGCGAGACCTTCCGGCGGGCGTCCCCGACGCTGTTCGCGCAGGATGTCGGGATGCCCATGCTGATCATCGCCGGCGAGGGCGACGTACAGATGCGTGCGTTCGCCACGGAGGCAGCCCGCTACTACAAGCCGGTCACCTACGAGCGATACGAGGACGTGGCGGGCCGGGCCGCGCGGCTCGAGTGGATGCCGGGGATGCTGGCCTTTCTGGACCGACACCTGAAGGGCGACGTGGATCTCTGGCCCAAGGTGCGGTAGCGTGGCGGTCGTCTAAGCCGGCGTGCGCGCCCGCCACTCGTCGCGCAGGACCGAGTAGACCACCATGTCCTGCCGGGTTCCCGGGTCGGCGTCGCTTGGACGTTCGCTCCTCAGCACCCCGTCCCGCCTCATTCCCAGCTTCTCCATCACTCTCGAGGACCGGGTATTCGCGAGGTCCGCCATCGCGGTGATCTTCGCGAGGCCGAACTCGTTGAACGCCCAGTCCATAACCGCCATCGCAGCTTCGGAGACGAGTCCGCGGCCCCAGTGTTCGCGGGCGATGCTGTAGCCGATTTCGGCGGTCCCCCTGGACGCGTCGACCCTGATGTTGATTCCTCCAACGCACCTGCCGTTCAGACAGATCGCGAAAGCCGGATTCACATCCCACGAGGTGAGCACGGAACGCGCCACGAACTCGACGGCGTCCCGGTATTCGTAGGGGCTGGGAACAGGCAGGTACCGACCCCACTCGGAGTCGCACGCGTAGGCGTAGACATCGTCGGCGTCCGTGAGCTGGAACGGGCGCAGGAGCAGTCGATCGGTTCTGAGCGTAGTCATGACTCGTCGGCGCCGGGGGATGTTCCTTTCCTCGAGGAGCCGGTCAGGGGCGGCCGAGTTCCGCCTCCACCTCCTCCAGGGCCACGGGCCAGCGAGGGTGGCGCGCAGCTCTGATCCTGTCCAGCGGCCCTGCCACGACGGTCACGAAGGTCGCGGGGTCCAGGTACTCCCGGGCGATCGCCTTCACGTCGTTGTGGCGGCCCTCCTGCGTTGGTTGCGAGACGCCTGTCCCCGCCATCAGGCGCGTATGCGCCGGACGTGCGAGTCAATGCCTCGATCGGGCGGCCCCCCCTAGAATGCAGCGGGGTGCCGTGTGGGGCGAGGGGGCGTCCTCTACCGCACGCCGCACCTCACGCTCGTTGGTGAGGCTCGGAGGTACGGTCATCGGCGTAAACCCGGGCTCGTCGATGAGGCTGGTGCGCGCTTCGTCTTCGCGCGGTTCGGGGAGCTTCTCGACCGGGTTGTCCCGAAACGTGGTCGGCGAGATGGTGATGTCCTCGCCGATGTCGATGGAGATCACGGGGACGGACGGCCGGCTGATCGGCTCGGGCGCGGCTCGAGCAATCAAGCCTGGTTTGAGCAATCGGAGGGAATGCAGAACGTCTCGCCAGCTGCCGGGTATCAGCCCAGTTCGCCAGCGGGTCCAGACTCGTTTGGACGCTGGCTGGCAGGCCTCTCCGCAGAGAACGTGCATTTCCGCATAAGATAATATAATTGATCGACTTACGGATGTGCTGCCGGATGTCGGAATCGCCTGCCCGGCGCACCCGTTCACGGCTGCCGGTGATGCACGCTCCGTCTTGCCCGGGCTTCGCTCCCATGGGGCGGGTCCTTGCCGCAACCGCGGTCGTCGTTGCCGCCCTGGCCCTGCCCGCAGGGGCCCGCGCCCAGGAAGCACAGGCGAACGTAGAGCCGGAATCGGCGGATTCCGTGGAGGCGTCGCCATCGACGGGCCGCCCATCCCCCGGCGGCGCCTTCCTGCGCAGCGTCCTCGTCCCCGGCTGGGGACAGGCGTCCTCGGGCTCGTATGGCCGAGCCGCCTTCTACTTTCTCGCCCAGGCGGGCAACGTGTGGATGGCCTACAAGACCGACTCGCTGCGCGGCGCTGCGCGACGGCGCCAGCAGATGCTCGAGGCCGCGAAGGCCGCGGAGCTTCTGCGTGGCGGCGTCGAACCGGAGGCCATCGAGGCGCAACTGGCGGCCGACGAGAGCATTGAGGACATTCGCCTGCTGGCGACCGCGCGCGACGAGCAGATGGAGGACTGGATTGCGCTGGTCGTGTTCTTCGTCTTCTTCGGGGGAGCCGACGCATTCGTGTCGGCCCACCTGGCCGATTTCCCGGCGCCGCTGACGGTGGAACCGGTCGCGGGTCCTTCCGGCACGGCGTTCGAGGTCGGCCTGTCGCTGCCCTGGACGCCGGAGTTCCTGCGCGGCGGCCATTAGCGGCTAGGAGGAAGGCGGTCCGCCCTCCCAGTGCTCGATCCGCGGGGGGCCCGAGGCTTCGACGACCGCATAGGAACGCTCGCGCATCCACGTGCCCGCGTTCAGGTAGTAGCGGCCCGCAACTTCAACCACCGCAGGGATATGGGTGTGTCCGAACACCACGATGTCGAGGGTTTCGTCGCGCTCCAGCTCCCGGACCGCCAGCGCCTCCAGCGCCCTGGCGCGCTGGCGGCTTCCTTCCCCCGGACGGCCTTCGTGGCGGTCGGTCCTGGAGAGAACAGTGGCGAGCCGACCGCCGAGGTCCGGATGGATCCAGCGGAAGGCACGGCGGAATGCGCGCGACCTGAGGATGCCGCTCGCCACCCGGTAGCCGTAGTCGCCGCGGCCCAGCCCGTCGCCGTGAGCGATGTAGGCGTTGCGCCCGGCGAGCGACGTGCGAATGGGAGCGCGATGAAACGACACCCCGATCTCGTCCGCCAGGCACGAGCCGCCCCACCAATCGTGGTTACCGCCCAGGAAGGTCACGGGCACGCCCGCGTCCACCACCTCGGCGACCGCGCCCAGGACGCGCACGTGCCCGCGCGGGATCGCTCGCCGGTACTCGAACCAGAAGTCGAAGATGTCTCCGTTCAGGACCACGTGCGAAGCGCGTCCGCGCACATGGCGCAACCAGGCCACGAGATCGGCGGCGCGCGCGCCGGGCACCGCCCCAAGGTGGGCGTCGCTCACCACGTAGGCAGGCTTGACAGCCCGCGGATTCGGTCTCGGATTCCGGTCGGACATCGATTATCGTTGTAGGCAGTGGTCCCCACTCTGGCAAGCGCATCGGCCTTGAAACCGCGATTCCGAATGAGCTGTTCCCGCTTCCGGCGCGTGTTCGTACTCGCCGGCGCCGCGCTGATCGTGAGCTGCGGACCGCCCCGACCGCCGGAGCCTCCGCCCTCCGGCTCGCCGGCCATGGACTACCATCGCCGCGCGCTGCTGGTGGAGGCACAGACCCGGCTCGAGACCCCGGTACGGCTCATCTTCGACTGGAACGTGCGCGAACCGGGGCTGCGCTCAGGCGGTCGCGGTGTCGCCCGGCTGGAACCCCCGTACCGCGCGCGGCTGGACCTCTTCACCGGGCGGGGCGAGACGGTGCTGCGCGCGGCCCTGGTGGGCGACGACCTCCGCCTTCCCGAGGGCGCGTCGGGCGAACTGGTCCCACCCCCGGCACTCTTCTGGTCCTCCCTCGGCATCTTTCGTCCCGGAGGCGACTACCGCCTGGCGCGCGGATGGGAGGCGGACGACGGCACGCTTCGCCTCACCTATGACTCGAGCAGCCGGCCGGACCTCCTGTACGAACTCGACGACAATGGGGACGTGGCAGCCATCGCTCTCCTGCGCAACGGCGAGACGGTGGATCAGCTCTCCCTGTCCCTCCCCCTGCGCGACGGCTTTCCGGCCGAAGCGACCTACCGCAACCTCATCGACTTCCGCGAGTTGACCTTCACGCTCGAGACGGTTGAGACCGTGGAGCCGTATCCGTCCGACATCTGGTTCCCACGCAACGAGGACATGTAACCCGGGAGTGCGCGTGAATCCCCAGGTCCCATCCGGTTCGAAACGTCTCACCCCGGGCATTCCCGCCCTCCCGCGCGTGGCGTTGCGGGCCGCGCTTCTGTCCATGCTGCTGCTGTCGGGCTGCAACTACAGCTTCCGCGGGGGCAGCTTTCCGGATCACATCCGGAGCCTTGCGATCCTCCCCTTCGAGAACGAGACCGGGCTGTTCGAGATCACCCAGGAAATCCACCAGTTCCTGCTCCGCGAGGTTCCCAGAGGCCTGGGCGTCAACCAGGGTGCGGAAGAGAACGCGGACGCCATCCTGCGCGGCACCATCAGCCGCTACGACCTCCGGACCCCCAACTTTCGCGCCGGGGAGAGGGGCGGCGGCCCCGAGGTGCTTCAGCGCCAGGTGAGCATCAGCCTTCAGGTCGAGCTGATCGACGTGGTCAACAACGAGATCCTGTGGGAGAACGGCGGACTCAGCGCACAGGGGCAGTTCCTGGAAGCGTCCGAAACCGAGGATGTGGCGCGCGAAGAGGCGATCGAGCGACTGGCCCAGCTGATCATTGACGGGGCACAGTCCACTTGGTAGGTTGCCCGTCGCCGAGCCCCCGCCCTCTCCCAGCCGCCCGCATTCGCTCTTGAGCCAACGTCCCGTCGCGCGCGTAGCCGGCCTGTGCCTCCTGTGGTACGCCATGTGGCTGCTCATGTCGGGACACTACGACAGCAGGCTGCTTCTCACCCTGGGCGTGGCGACGGTCGTGGGCGTGGCGCTGCTGGTGACCAGGATGCAGCTGACCGACAGGGAAGGGGTGCCGTTCCACCTCGTCCCGGGGCTCCTCTTCTATCTTCCCTGGCTCGTTGTCGAGGTCTTCAAGTCGAACCTCGCCGTGGCCCGCGTCATCCTCTCGCCCCGGCTGCCCATCCGGCCCCGGGTCGTTGACTTCCACGGGCACCAGAAGACCGATCTGGGACGCTTCATCTACGCCAACTCCATCACGCTGACGCCGGGCACCATCACGGTGCGCCTGGACGCAGAGGGCTTCCGCATCCACGCCCTCACCGAGGAGGCCCTGGACGGGACCGAGGAAGGCGAGATGGACCGTCGGGTGTGCCGCCTGGAAGGCGCGTCATGATGGTCGTCGGCGCCTCGATTGCGGTCCTGGTCACCATGGCCATGGCCATGGCCCGGGCGCTGCTCGGTCCCACCGTGTACGACCGGGTCCTGGCGGTCAACATGTTCGGCACCAAGACGGTTCTCACCATCGCGCTCATCGGATTCTTCACGGGCCGGCCCGAGTTCCTGGACCTGGCGCTCGCATACGGGCTTCTCAACTTCATCGGCACGATCGCGGTGCTGAAGTTTTTCCAGTTCGGGAGTCTGGGAGCCTCGGGGCCGCACCCGGGCGAGACGGAGTCCGGCTGATGGAGATGGTTCTCGACTACCTGAGCGCCGCACTTCTGCTGCTGGGCAGCTTCTTCGTGGTCGTCGGCGGCATCGGCGTCCTGCGCATGCCGGATGTCTTCACGCGCATGCACGCGGCCGGGCTCACCGACACCATGGGCAGCTTCTTCATCCTCACCGGCCTCATGCTCCAGACGGGATTCGACGGGGTGACGCTGAGGCTGGTCATGATTCTGGGCTTTCTCTGGTTCACCAGCCCGGTGGCGACCCACGCGCTGGCCAAGGCCGCCCTGCACGGGAAGGTCGAGCCCGTCGTACACGAGGACGAGGGAGGAGACTGAGTGGAATCCGTCGTCGACCTCGCACTTCTCGGACTGCTGGCCGTGACCGCCTTCGGCGTCCTGCGCCTGCGCAATCTGGTTGCCGTGGTGATGCTGATGGGAATCTACAGCTTCCTGTCGGCCGCCCTGTTCGTCGTGCTCGACGCGGTGGACGTCGCGTTCACGGAGGTAGCGGTGGGGGCCGGCGTCTCTACCATCCTGGCGCTCGGAACGCTGGCGCTGGTGGGAACCCGGCAGAAGCGCCACACGAAGTCGCCCCTCATTCCGCTGCTGATCGTGCTGGTCACCGGCGGCATGCTGGTCTACGGCACCTACGATCTGCCCCGCTGGGGTCAGCCCGACAACCCGGTCCACGGCCACGTCGCCCCGGAGTACCTGGCGGATCATGTGCCCCTCGCGGGTGAGGGGGATGACGTGCTCGAGGTGCACATCCCGAACATCGTCACCACGGTTCTGGCCAGCTACCGGGGCTACGACACCCTGGGTGAGACCACGGTCGTCTTCGCTGCCATGGTGGGGGTGCTGACGCTGTTCGTCGGAAGCCGGCGGCCGCGTCGAACGGGAGAGCCGCCCGCGGACGAGGAAGGCGGGAGCGGCGCGTCATGAGAGACCAGATCATCCTGCGCATCGCCGCCAAGATCCTCATCGGGCCGATCCTTCTCTTCGCCCTTTACGTCCAGTTCCACGGCGACTACGGGCCCGGCGGGGGGTTCCAGGCGGGCGTCATCTTCGCGGCAGGCGTGATCCTGTACGCCCTCGTCTTCGGGCTCGACCGCGCCAGGGCCGCGATTCCCACGGGCATCGTCACCTGGTGCGGCACCCTGGGAGTTCTGATCTTCGCCGGCGTCGGCGTCGCGGCGATGTTCATGGGCGGCAATTTCCTGGACTACGGCGTCCTGCTCTACGACGCCGAGCACGCCCAGCACATCGGCATCCTTCTCGTCGAGGCGGGGGTTCTGGTGACCGTCTTCGGGGTCATGGTCACGCTCTTCTACAGCTTCGCCGGGCGGCGGAGGAGCCGGTAGATGGAGTTCCTGGGCCTCTTCAACTACTGGGTCGTCATCTTCCTGATGATGGTCGGCTTCTACGCCCTGATCTCCCGCGGCAACCTGGTCAAGAAGGTCGTCGGGCTGAATCTCTTTCAGACATCGGTGATCATCTTCTACGTGAGCACGGGGAAGATCGTGGGCGGCACCGCTCCCATCCTGATCGGGGATGATCACGGGGCGGCCGAGGGCGCGGCGGAGGTAGTCTAC
>JAJEBS010000155.1 GCA_022822425.1 Gemmatimonadota bacterium
CTCGGCGGGCGCCGCGGCTTCGGCGCTCGCGGCGCCCTCGGCCGACGCGGGTTGTTCGGAGGCGTCGGCCCGAGCCACGGCGTCCACGCCCGGGGCCGCTCCGTTGCTCCGCTTCCGGAACGGGCGTCGGCCCCGGCGGCGACGGCCGGAGTGTGAGTGCGACGGGCGGCCGCGTCGGGAATACGAACGGCGCCGCCGGGGAGAGTCTTGTCTCGTGCTCGGCATCAGGGGCTTCCGCCGGGACCGGCTCGAGCGGCCCCGGGAAGAGTCGAAGAGAGGGGACGGCCCCGCGAGGGGCTCGTCATCAGGTGGGCGCGAGGTCGGCGGGGCTCGCTGTGGCCCGGCTCCACCTCGCCGGGAAGCGGGACGAAGACCAGGGCCGAACCGGTCCGGCGCGTCGGGCGCGGGTGCAGCCCTCGCGCCGGCTCACGGCGCTACGCGCGAACGCCTCCCGACGGGTCCGTCGTGGAGCGGGCATCCGGAAACGTGGACGCACTCGCGATCAGCCGCGAAACCGGCTGACCTCATCCCCCCGCTGATTCCGTTTCGCAGCATAGCACGAGCCAGCCGTCCCGGGCCGGTCTCCCGGTCGGGCGTCAACCGTCGCGCGCCCCTGACGGCGGAGCGCCCCCGGGCTGAAGCATGCCCCGTGGACCCGGAAATCGCTCCCGTGAGCCCCTTTCCGGGCGGAAAAAGCACGAGGCTCCCCCGCTCACGGCAGCTCTCCGGGTATCGGCCGATCTGTCTCCAACCTTGTAACCCGAATAAGGAGAAGCCGCCCATGCCCCCACCCGATCACGAGCTGAACCGAACGCTGGTCCTCAACATCATCCGGGGCGCGCTGATGGAGGGGAAGCCTTACATCAGCGATGTTCTGGAGGAAATCCACGACGGCTGCGCCAGGGACACCGACTGGCTCGCGGCCGGGCTGCCCGAGCTGCCCGATTCGCTGTTCTCGGACGTGTCCGGCAAGGGATTCGCGAGGGCGAGTCGCGCGGAGAGGAAGCAGCACGAGCAGGAACTGAAGGCGATTCTGGATCACCTGGAGGAAGCCGACCAGCCTCCGCCCGCCGCGCCCGCGGAGACCGACGAGGGGGAGAACGTCGTCCTGGATGTCTCCGACATGGCCGACCCGCCGCCGTCCGCGGAGGCCGACGAGGGCCCCGGGCATCGGGCGGTCCGCCTTCTCGCAGACTGCCTCGGACTGGATCGCGACTGCGTCCGGATCCTCGACCTCTGCCGAATCTCGGACGGGGACGGACTGGTGCGGAGCCTGTGGAAGACGTTCCAGCCTCTCCGGGACAATGCGCGGAAGGTGGCGCTCTTCCTGGCGATGCCCGGCGCGCGGGCGCGGCGGGCGCTGGAGACCCTGTGCGAAATCCGCCTGCTGCGCATCGGCGACTCCCGCGACCCCGACCGCGAGGATCCCGACGACTGGCTCCCTCGCCCGGTCCAGTCCCTGTGGACCGCGCCGGTCGCGGACCGCGACGAGCTGCGGAGGCGCCTGGTCGGCGAGCCGCAAGAGGCGCTCCTCGGCCTGGACGCCTTCGGCCATGTCGAGGAACGGGTGGAGGCGCTCGGAGTGCTCCGAGGAGCGCTCCGGCGGCGCGCCGCCGGCGAAACCGCCGAGCCGGGCGTGAACATCCTCCTGTTCGGTCGCGCCGGGACCGGGAAGACGGAACTGGCCCGCACGCTCGCGGCGGAAGCGCAGGGACAGCTCCATTCGATCGGCGAACTTCGCCCCGGCGCCAGCGAGACCACGGGGCGCCGCCTCAGCGGTCGAACCGACCGCCGCATCGAACGGCGGAACGGCTTGCGTTTCGCAAACGCCGTCCTCGCTCGCCAGCCGAACGCGGTCCTTCTCTGCGACGAGATGGAGGGGGTCGTGGACGCGGATGGTGACCGGCAGCTCGAAGTCCACCGGCTTCTCGAACGCAATCCGGTGCCGACGATCTTCACGGCGAACCGGATCACCCACTTGAGCGAAGCGGTCCTTCGCCGGTTCATGGTCGTCGTGCGGCTCCGGCCACTCGGTCCCGGCGTCCGGCGCACCGTCGTGACGCGCATGCTCGGCGAATCCGGCATCGAGCTCCGTGATCCCGGCGCCGTGACCCGCCGCCTGGCGGACGAGCTGGAGTGCTCCTTCGGCATCGTCGCTTCGGCGCTCCGGGCGGCGCGACTCGTCGAGGGGCAGGACGAGGAGCTGCTTCGCAGCGCCGAGCGGATCGAACGCACGATCTCGACCCACATCGCGCTGCCGCGGATCGGCGCCCCTGTTCCCGCCCGCCTCCCGTGGAGCGCGTTCCACCACCTGGGCGACGACGCCGAAGACGCGCTCGCCGTGCTCCGAACGACGCTTCGCGCGCGCGAGTCCGGCGATCCCGTCTCGGTTCCGGGAGTCAACCTTCTCTTCTACGGCGCTCCGGGAACCGGCAAGACCGAGTTTTCCCGCACCCTCGCCGCAGAGGCGGGCGCGGTTCTCTATGCGGTCGGAGGCGCAGGGGCCGGATCGGACACCCGGCTGACCCTGCCGCGCGACCACGCGCTCGAGTACGCGATCGAGACGCTGCGCCACGAGCCGCGGGCGGTGATCCTCTTCGACGAGATGGAGGATTTCGGCCACCTGCGGCCCAAGGAATGGCTGAACCGCCTCATGGAACGCTCTCCGGTTCCGATTCTGTGGACCGCGAACGCCACCGACTTCTTCCGCGCGGTGCGTCCGTTCTCGCTGGATCGGATGGTTCACGCGATCCGGTTCGGGCGCATGCGCCTCAAGGACCGCAAGGCGCTGTTTGCCTCGATGTTCCGGGAGGCCGGGCTGTCGGACTCCGAGTCGGCCCAGCTCGGCGACGAGTTCGCCCGCACCGCGGGAATGACCCCCCGGCAGGTCCGGCTCGCGGCCGAACACGGGCAGGGTCGCGGCGCCGACGCGATCCGCCGCATGGCTCATCAGAAGGCCAGGCTCCGGTTCGGAGCGGCGCCGTTCCAGCGCAGCTCTCCCCGGACCTACGATCCCGCGATCGTTCGCGCCGATCACGATCTGATGGAGCTGGCGAGCGCGCTCCGGCGAGACCCGTCTTCAGGAGCAGGCCTTCTCTTCTCCGGTCCGTCCGGAGCCGGCAAGTCCGCTTTCGCGCGGTATCTCGCCGAGTCCATGGGAAAGGACTGCCAGGTGCGGCGGGCGTCCGACCTCATCGACAAGTACATCGGCGAGAGCGAGAAGCGGATCGCCCGGGCCTTCGACCAGGCGCGGTCGCAGGACGCGGTGCTCGTCTTCGACGAGGCCGACTCGCTGCTGTCCGATCGCCGGACCGCCCAGCGCTCGTGGGAGATCAGTCAGGTCAACGAAATGCTCTCCCAGATGGAGCGGCACCCGCTCCCGTTCATCTGCACCACGAACCTGGCCGACGCCCTTGATTCGGCATCGGTCCGACGGTTCCTGATCCACGCCCGATTCGACTACCTGGATCGGGAGCGGATCGCGCGGGGCTATCGGCTCTTCTTCGGAGAGGCAGCCCCGCCCGAAGTGCTCTTGCTGAAGCGCATGACTCCGGCGCATCTCGCGCTCGTCCGGCGCCAGGCAAGGCTCCTCCGTTTCAGCGAGGATCCGGATCGCATCGCAGCCGCCCTGCGGCGCGAGTGCCGGGACGCGTCTCGCCGCGCCGTCGCGGGCTTCGAAGTCGCCCGAGACCCACAGCCGCAGAACCGGTAGCGCGTCATCTGGACATCCTGCTGGACATCCTGGCCGTGTCGAACATGCTGACGAGAGCCGTCCATCGTGTAGGCGTCAGAGCGGTAAGTGTTTCTATCGTCACGGCGCTCGCCTCACTCCTGGTGGCGCTTCTTGCCCTCGTGATGGTGCTATGGATGTGGAGAGTCATTGATGATCTCGTCGAAAGGCTCATTGAGAAATCGGCATACGTACTGTGTCTGGGGATGTTGAGCATCCTTCGTGTGGTCGTCAATTACTTCAGGAAACATCGCCATCGGATGTCCAAGAAGAATCAGGCTGCCGTATCCGAGATGGAAATCGAGCTATCCGAGATAGAGGATCTCGTGAAGAGCCCGAGCTGAACGAAGCGTCAACGGGTGGCCTTCATGATCCGATTCTCGTGCTCAATCCTTGACGCGAAATGGAGAAACTCCGAACTGAAGTGCCGCAGCCAGGACACGACGGACACGCCTCCGGTCCTGGACGATCTCCGCAGCGCAAACCGCTGCCGGCGCCGGCGACACGGCGCATCAACGCGAGGGGCGAGTCCTCCCTCAGTCGGTCGAGGAGAGTGCAGGCGACGCGCCTTGATTCCGCGCCTCTCTGACTTCCCAGAAGTCCACCACGGATTTCCAGGATGGAGGCTCGGCGATGAATGTGCCGTCCTTGATCTCTTCGCCACCGAAAGTCCGACCGAGGTAGGGGTCCACCTTGCCTCCCGTCTGGTTGTATCCGATGGATTCCAGGAACGCCTGCCTGCCCTCCGTCTCCAGGACGACCGGCCAGTTCGTCTCGTCGGCGAGTCGGTACGCCAGCGGCAAAGTTGGTGTGCCCCAGAAGGGATCCGGCAGGCCAGTCATGAGAGCGTCACCGTCACCCATCGGCCTGATTCTCCAGGTCGGAACTGTGTCCATCTCGCGCATGCGGGAAATCTGGAAACTCCTGAAGTAATTACCTGGACAGTCCAACAGGCGGTGGCCCTTCCAGAACAGGTATCTCTGAACCTCGTTTCGGTCGATAAGGAAATCCCGGAGGAGTTCCCATCCGGGCTCCATCTGCAGTTTCCGCCGAGTCGTGGCGAAGTGGTGTTCGCTCGTTCGTTCTCGTGCGTTGTGTCCCAAAACCGACATACGGAGCGGTGCCCCCTTGGGGTGCGTCCTGGAGACGGTGGAATCCCTGTTGTCACCGCTACGCCAACCCCACTCGAAGCGCTCTATGTCCCCCCGTGGGCTGTTGACGATCACCGTTTCCTGGTCATACTCGTACGCATAGGAGAACGCGAGCGCCTTGACGCGACCGGCGAACGAGTGTCGCTTGGGGTTCCAGACCAGCAGCCTGCTGGGATCCTGCTTTCCCCGGGACGTACCGAATCGCGCCAGAGTCGTGAGTCCGAGTTCATGAGCCTCGGCCATCATGGGCTCGAGCCTGTGCGACGACATCTCGACCCGCTGACGCCGGTCCAGGAGCCGGTACGGGATACGATGATCGGTCCACAACGCACGATGGCGTTCGTGCCGCATGAGGGGGTGGCCGCGGCCGATCCATGTTCCGACAAGGCCGAACTCGTGATTCGACAGGATTTCGTCCAGGAACACGCTGTCGGCCGCCTGCATGGAACAACGAAGAGACTCTGCGAACGGACGGTCCGGATGCGGCCAGCCGGAGCCGTCGAGGATGGGTCTCTTTCCCTCCAGGATGAGTCGGGCGGCCATCCGGAGTTCCCTCTCCTTTCGCCTGGAATGGGCGTTCTCGGTCTCCACCAGGCGCAGGATTCGCTTCAGGACTCTCGACATTCGCTGCCTCCCGGGGCGGGGGTTCTCCCGACGAACTCGAAGGGAGGCTTCAACTGAGTGCGGTGGCGCCGCGCCCGCGGACCCATCTCTTGCCCGGATACGACTTCGGTGGACACTGCGTCGGCGGGACTCACCCCACCGGGGCGCGCGCGTACCTTGATGCGCGAAGGGAGCGGATCCAGGTCATTGCCCGTGGGCGTGGACGAGCCCGTCACTCCGTTCCCCGCCGCCCCGACCGGGCTGATGGCGAGCGATGGCTCCGCTGCCGCTCGATCGGCTCGCACGTCCGCCGAGCGATCGTCACCGATTCCGATGGAGCGCCGACGGGAACGTGGACGGCGCCCGCGATCCGGAGCGGGGGGTCCGTGAAGCGGCCGACGAGCGCCGGCGCCGTGTTCGCGAGCAAGTGAACCTCCCGGTGCTACTCCGGGGAGGCGGGCTCCGCCGGATTCGTACTGTTTGCCCGGGAGCGGGCTCCCGGACCGCATCCCCCACACGGGGAGCCACCTTCGCCCGAATCCGGAGACCCAAGAGGCAGGTTGGCGAGAGCGCCCGAAGGCGCTCCACTCAGGATGCTTCAGGCAACTTTATCACACGACTTCCCGCCCGAGCCGCCTCCGATAGAGCCGCCATACCAACACTCGCCGCCCTGGACGCCTGGGAACAGCGTCGTCACCGCGGAGTGAGGCGACAGGATCGCTGACCGGAAGCAGCCCATGTGGCCGGGCGACGGTCCTCCAGTCCTTGCCAACCGAGCGCACCGTGACTCACTATCACCGTGCGCGCCCTCGCCGGTGAGGTGATCTCTCCGGAGCGGTTCGCCGTCGCCGCCGCGATCCAGTTACGGCAGCTCCTGCAGACGTGCCTTCAGCCGTTCCAAGGAGCTCTTCTTCGGAGGATGCCCCTCCGGAAAGTCCCGCTCCGGGAGCGCGATCCAGCCCTCCATCTTCGCGAGATCCTCCATCCCGCGTGGAATCGGTTGAACCAGCGGATCTTGTCCGGGTTGCCGGCGGTCCAACTCAACCATCAGGGCGATGATCGCTGACACCAAGCCATCCAAGGTGTCATCGCTATTGATGCAGTCTTCACGAAAACTCCCCAACCAGTCAGTCGGCAGATCAAGGCCCTTGATCATCTTCTTGATGATCTTCTCGCGAGCACTCTTGTGTTTGTCCTCAGACCCCTTGTACCCAGTGTGAACCAACTTCCAGAGCTTCAGGGCAACGGCCGGATACACTTCCACGAAGCACCCGCTACGCCCGGAGCGGTCGACTCTCAAGCCTTTCTTGGCTGTTGCCCGCGAGAGAAGAGATGCGTTCCGGATTGCCACAGCGCCAAGAGAATCCACCGCAACGCTGAGTGGCTTCCGCCCGAGGTGCCAGACGTGTAGGTCGGTTGCCCGGTACTTCAGATCCAGATACTCGGATGCCGACGTGATCCGCTCAGGATAGACGTCAGGATTGTTAAGTGGCCAGCGATGGAAGCTCCGGTAGTCATGTAGAGCACTGACAAACCCGACTGGCCACCCAAATGGTGAGTCAATGCCGATCCTCCGGACCAAGGGATCACCAAAGGCATCAAGCAGCGTCTTGTCGTCCGCGGGCTTCTGATGATCCTCAATCTCGGGGATCCCGTTTGAGATCTTGATCGTACATAGAGCTGTCTTGTCTGCTTGGGCGGCGAGGTCCACGCCGAGAACCTTGAAGTTCCTCTCTGAGTCACTCATGGGTCGGGAGGGTACCAGGGGAGAGCGGCTCGGAACAAATGCCGGCGCGCCGGACTGATGGTCAAGGGATGAGGGGCCTCTCCACTGGCGGCTTGCGGTTGAGCGATCTCGCCGGGGCCAGGCGAAATCCTGTAGCGCCCAATGGGCCAAGGTCTGTTCTCTAAACAGGGACACTACTACGACTTACGCGAGAAATCGGTCACAGAATGACGAACTTGGATGGCCCGGGGCAGCGCCGGGGCGGCAGTGCCGGGAGGTCGGAGGGTGAGATCCGGAGGGCGAGTTCGCGCAAGACGTCGAGCCGGGTGAGGTCCGGTTCGCTGGTCCGGAGCCAGGCGGTGTCGGTGGACTGAGTGATCACCGCGAGAACGGAGAGCGGGTCGCGGATCCTGTGCGTGGCGAGTCGTGCCGGGACGACCGGGCAGGCGTCGGGAAGGAGCTGGGGCGGTGTTCTGCGGACGGATCCAGGGACAGCCAGGCGCCGGGCCGTACGTTGGATCGCGTCGGTAAGGATGGACTCGGCAGTGTTCCCGAGTCGGGAGAACATGTTCTCGGGGTCGCCAAGCTGAACGAGGATCCTTGCGGCGTCGGATTCGTGTCGTCAGTGCGCCTTTCGGTGACGGCTTCGGTATGGACCAGGGTCGGGTCGGCAAAACTCCCTGGGACGACGAAAGGCGATGATTCGTCTGAATCGGCCGCAATTCGGACGGAAACTATAGGGGATTATATCTCTGAGTATCCACGGCGGAGGTAGCTGCCTCTGCGTTCCCCATATTGGATTCGACGCCATCCACCCACGATCCACTCCGCATCTCCGACTGCGTGATTTCCCTCCTCCATCTTCCAGGCGGCAGCTCTGCCGCCATGCGCGGAACTCGTCAACAAGGGCATACATCTCGTCAATGGCCACCCTCGCCTCTCGAAGGTACTGACCTCTCTCAAGATCATCGAACTCCCTCCGCTTCTCCATGATCCGCCGATCCATCTCGAGTCCCCATCGTCTCTCCTCCTTGCTGATATCGCGCCACCATTTCTCCTCATGGACTCTCAGGCCATCATAGGAGTAATGGTCCTGGATCGCCTCCTCCACGTCTCTGCGTCCATCCTTATACAGACCACTCAGAAACACTCTACCCAAGCTCATGAACCCCATCGTAGGACGTGAGATGGGAAGTAGTCTCTGTTCGAGAGTCCATACATGATGTGGATTGCGCCTGCTGACTCTAGTGTGATCGCCTCCAGACGGTATCGCTCCCTGTTGAACTGCGAGTTGTTGATTCTTGAGCCTTTGAAACGCCCCCGCCCCGAACCCCGCCCTAGTCAATTGGAGCGAGGTTTCCTCCTCGTTGGTGAAAGAGAGATGCGCAATGCCCCTGGAAGGCCTGGTCATGATGGCCGACTCCTGACCGTGCTTCCGAGCGAAGTACAGCATCTCTTTCTCGAACTCATCCTCCGGGGTCGTTCTTCTATCGGCATCCATCTCCCGTCCTCGGAGTCCGACAACGAGCCAAGACCACCACATCTCCGCTGCGGGGGCTCCGCCACGATTCTGATGAATGTACGAGCCC
>JAJEBS010000014.1 GCA_022822425.1 Gemmatimonadota bacterium
GCGCGAGGGATACCGCCTGACGACGGTCACCTTCCCCGACCTGCAACTCGCGGTCGAGGGGGCGGCCACCGAACGGCGCATCGCGATCAATGCCCGGTACGACTTTGCCGCCGCCCGCATCGCCCTCGAGCACACGTTCCGATTTCGAACAGGTAGGGCGGTTGGATCCGATTTAGCCTTGGCGGGGCGCCCGTCTGGATTAGCGCGTTTCCTCCCGCGGCCGTTCACGATCACGTAGGGCACATCCAGGTCCTCCGTCTCCACGAAGGCGACCAGGCCGTCTAGGCCGAGGGCGGAAGAGATGGCCAAACGTCTGCATTGCATCTTGACTCATCTGGCAACTGGTCGTTTTCGAACACCAGAATCCCACAACCGGGCGCATGCGCATCTCCAACGTGAGATCATCAGACTCCACAACGTGTTACGATAACATAATTTAGACACGATCCTGACGCCGTGGCATGCTTCTTACTATACTGTCATTCCGTAATTATGGGCAGTTCCCCGTGAGGCGCGTTGCCGGCGGGATTTAAAGGCCGTCGCCAGCGGGCGGGTGATGCAGCGCCGCGCTGGTGGGGCTGGAACGAGGAGGGCTTACGGATGGTCGATGGTGTCGGAGGTGCCGCCATGGTCGGCAAACTCAGAATAATCCCGTCTCCCGCGACAGCTATGGCCATCTCGGCAGCCGCGTTGTTCGCAGCAGCGCTGACGTTCAGCCCGGGATTTGCACAGCAGACAAACGTGCCAGCCGTTGACGAATTGTCCCCAGATAGCCTGGCGGCGCTGATCTCCGCCGCGGAACGGGGCGACGCGGACACCCAGGTGCTGTTGGGGCGCAAGTACGCCCTCGGGGAGGGCGTTCCAGAGAACAATGACGAGGCCGTCCGTTGGTATCGCGCTGCAGCCGAACAGGGCGACGCAACTGCTCAGCACGCCCTCGGGCACATGTACCGCTTTGGAGATGGTCTTCCAGAGAACGACGCCGAGGAGGCAGTCCGCTGGTATCGCGCCGCTGCGGGACAGGGCGACGCTCCCGCTCAGTACAGCCTCGGGGTCATGTACGCCCTCGGGGAGGGCGTTCCGGAGAACAACGCCGAGGCTGTCCGTTGGTACCGCGCCGCTGCGGGACAGGGCAACGCTTACCACCAATGGCGCCTCGGGCTCATGTACGCCAATGGAGAGGGCGTTCCGGAAGATGACGCTGAGGCCGTTCGCTGGCTCCACGCCGCTGCCGAACAGGGCTACTCTTACCATCAGTGGAGCCTCGGGGACGTGTACGCCAACGGAGAAGGCGTTCCAGAGAACGACGCCGAAGCCGTCCGCTGGTATGGCACCGCTGCCGAACAGGGCTACGCTTACCATCAGTGGAGCCTCGGGGTCATGTACGCCAACGGAGAAGGCGTTCCGGAGAACGACGCCGAGGCCGTCCGCTGGTACCGAGCCGCTGCCGAACAGGGCTACGCTACCGCTCAGTTCGCCCTCGGGGAAATGTACGCAAACGGGGAGGGCGTTCCGGAGAACTATGTGGTTGCCTACGCTTGGTTCAATCTGGCTGGCGCGCAGGGCGTTGAAGAGGCCCAAGAAGCCAGGGATCTGCTGTCAAGTCGAATGACCAGCGAGCAAGTGGCACGGGCTCAAGAGTTGAGCATCGAGCTTTTGCGGACGATAAACCAACCCTGATGCAGGGACCTCCGCTTGGCTCAGCGCCTGAGCCCGCGCCGATACACGGTCCCCAACCAGCCGCAGCCGATATCCGTCGGATTGCCGTGCTTGCGAAGCATGGGCTGCTGTCCGGGATATGTGGCGATGGCTAGGACTCTCGCTAATCGACTCCGTCCTTCCGGGTATTTCGATGCGTTGGGCCCGCAGCGCGTCGACGACCTCGTGGCGATTCCGCACGGTGCCGTGCTCGACGCGCTGGAGCAGGTAGTCCCGGATCAGGTCTCGGGGGGAGGACTCGAGCCGGAGACCCGCCCGTAGCCGAGCCGCCTCGATGTAGGCGCGGTGACCGGGTTGCTCCACCCTGGCCCGCGCCCGATGGTCCGGGCGAGCCCAGCCGTGTTCGTGGTTGAAAGCGTCCCGGAGCGGGCCGAACGTCTTCTCCCAGCCCGGAGGGGCGATGTTGAGGCTGCGCCCGGTCTCAAGGTCGCAGCGCGCCGCGAGGACGTGGACGTGAGCGCCGCCCCCGCGCTCTCGGTGCAGAACCGCGGTCCATGCGTAGCGGTCGAAATCCAGTCCCGCCCACGCCGTCTTCTCGAAGGCGTCCAGCACCGCGCCGATCTGTTCGTCGGTCGGCTTGTCCTCCGCTGCCTCACAGAGCACATGTGGTTACTCTTTCCCCGCCCCTCACCCGCATCCGTTGGCGGAACCCTCTCATCCGGGTCGGGAGGAAGATGAGAATCATGACGAATAGAATGACCACCCTCGCGGTAACGGTAGCCGTAGGGACCGCCTTCCTTGGTGCCCCGGTGAACTTGTGCGGACAACAAACATGGTCAGCGGAGTTGGAAGCAGAATCAGATCCGAATCTGTATCTCGCACGGGTAACAGGGCTAGCGATCGATTCGCGTCTCAGGACATACGTTCTCGACCCCGTGTGGGAGAGAATCCGGATTCTGGGTGACGATCTCACCCTTCAGCAGGAAGTTGGTCGCAGGGGGCAAGGGCCAGGCGAGTTCGAATGGCCAGCCACAATCCAGATCCTTGAGGACGACAGCCTGTACGTCTTCGACGGCAGCTTGGCCCGCGTCACCGTGTTCGAGCCGCAGGACCTGACCGTGGCCTACACGGTCACGCTGCCCCACTTGTACAGTACTCGCGGGTTGTGGAGAATCCCTGGGCAGGGCGGCTACATCGGCGTCCGAACTCCGCCCATCTCCCCACGGCAGACCGAGAGGGACGATCAAGGTCGGTTTGACGTCGTGCTCTCATTGGATGGGGAAGGCGAGACGGAACCGGATTCGATCTATGCGTTCCCTTCCACCGAACCCCTGATTGTACGAAGTGAAAGGAGCGTCATGGTCGGACCCCATCATCCATATGGCAGTGAACCCTTTCTCAGTCTCTTGGGTGATGATCGTCTCGTCTACGCGAACTCACGCTCACCATCTCTGATGATTCTCGACCTCGCCGGCACCGTGCATCATTCGTTCGACGTTCCGGCGAGGGAGGTTCCAGTAAGCGCCGCAGACCTGAAAGCCAGGATTGAGAGCGAGGAAGTCGAACCCTTTGCTCGCGTCCTGGAACAAGGCGCGCCGTACATGTGGCCAGCTCTGACCGGCTTGGTGGTTGATGACGAGCAACGCATCTGGGTCGGCACGCGATCCGAATCCATGCGTGACGAACGCGAGTGGATTGCGTTCACACAGGAAGGCGGCCAGGTGGGCTCGGTCATCCTTCCGGCTCCGTTCGAGCTCCATGCCGTAAGAGGTGGTCGCCTTTTCGGCGTGGTCACCGACGAGTTCGACGTACCGCAAATACAGGTGTACCGGCTGGAAGCAGAGTAAGCGTGGCAGCTCCTGCCTCCGGCCCCTTCCAGCACGCACTCGGCGAAGAAGGGAGTTCGGCCCATGAGCTTTTCCAAGACGACGCTGGGAGCAGCGACCATCGGGATCATCGCCTTGCTGCTCGGCGGAGGGATCTACCTGAGGCTTCGGCCGGCACCCGCCGAGGAGGAAGCTCAGGTCGCCACCGAAGCGCCATCGCTCGAAGTGCCGGAGGCTTCGCTGGCGAGCTTCGCCCGGCGCCCTCCACCGTTAACCGGAGCGCGCGTGCTGCGTGATACGCTGTGGATCAGGATCGAGGCTTCCGGGCGCGCGGCCGCTTTCCGACGCGCCACCCTCTCGGCCCGCGTTTCCGGCCAAGTGCGGGACGTGAGGGTGCGCGAGAACGATCCCGTCGATCCCGATGCCTTCCTCATCCAGATCGACACCACCGGCGCCGAAGCGGCGGAAACGGTCGACCGCGCCGCCGCCGGTCGCGACGCCAGACTTGCCCTCGAAACCGACGGCCTCGACCGGCGGTGATCGGAGGTCGGCGGGAGAACATCCGGCGACTGGCCGCATGGACGCTCGGTCAGGCGGAAGCGGGCAAACCAACCGCGCCCGCTGCCGCAGCGGTGACCATCTGCAGGGGGTCAGAGGGGGCACGGCCCCCCGCCAGCTTCCGTCGGGGACGCACGAAGTGTGGCCACACGGAGTATGCTGGCTTGTGTCTACCAATCATGCAGATTCCCGCGTGATTTGCATGACCGGGTCACGGGGAAGGCCCGGGCTGTTGAGCGCCCGCAGAGGCGAGCGTAGCGAGCCGGAGTACTCCGCGGACGGCAGCCAGCGAGTCGTTGGCGGTCGAGACGGCGTAGCGTTCGGCGAGCGTGCCGGAGCGCCCGGAGAGTCGCGGGCGGTCGGCTGGCCGGCGGCGAAGGTTGCGGCGAGGACCTAGGCGAGGCCGGTCAACGGTGCCAACGCACCTCATGCTTGCCACTCCAGAACGAACGACTGACGGTCGCAAGATGCACGCTGCCCCGATAGACCTCCAGCCTTGAGGCCCGCGGAGAGTTGGCCGACCACGGAGAAACAGCCGACCATCTCGTACCCATCCCGATCAGCGTCCCCTCTATGTCCAACGAGCGAAGGGCGATCGCGTTGGCGACCGAGCGGGTCACCATCAAGATCAGCACGTCGCCGCGCTGAGTGGCCGCAGCCTCGGTGATGAACAGGCAAAGATCCCGCGCGAAGCTGGCCGGGATCGGCCCGGTGACAGGCTTGCCCGGACATGGTGAAGCACTCTGGCCAGCGAGAGGTGGGGAAGATGCGAGCGTAACGAGGAAAAGAAGTAGGGCGAGCCGAAGCATGGGATGGTCCTCCTGGCACAAACGGGTTTGTGTTTCAACGGCTAGGTTGGTGGACGCTGGCAAACACGTGGCCCCCTAATGCGCGGACGCGGCCAAGCCCGATGCGTAGTGAGGCTCCATCGCTTCGGTGTACTCGGTCGGTCGGCCCTCGCTCCGCATGTACGCCATGCCGAGCATCAACAGGTCGCCGGGCAGGACACCGATGTCCGCGAGCGTTTCAACCCCCGCGCGCGAACGGAGCGCTTCAACCCGCGTCTTCCAGTCGTGGAAGCGACAGCACCTTCCGAACCCCACCTCGTGGAAGCTTGGGTCGTCCTTGAACGAGCGGAGTTCCTCGTACAACGTCAAGAGCTGTTTCGTGTGCGCCGAAAACTCAAGCGGCTCGTCTGGATCCACGCCTGACCCTGATTCCTGCACGGAATCCGTTAGAGGGGCGGACGGGGCCGGGCGAGGCCTAGAGACCTCCAGCCTGATGAGGCGTGTCGTCGCACGTTCACCCCTGGCAAAAGTCTGCGCGCTGAGCAGATAACAGGGTTCGCCCGCGTACAAAGCGGCCGGATCGCTACGGACTCGTCGAGGCTGGCTACGCGTCCGCATTGCACTGGTGACGTACTCACCGTCCGCGGTCCCGTCGTCAATGGTCAGGAAGCCGTCCACTGAGGTGGTCCCGGTTTTTTGGACAGGTCGTTAAGGTGTATTCCAGGACGGAACAGGAGGCACCGAGATGGCCAGGAAGAGACGGCGATTCACGCCGGGGTTCAAGGCGCGGGTCGCGCTGGAGGCGCTGCGGGAACG
>JAJEBS010000259.1 GCA_022822425.1 Gemmatimonadota bacterium
AACTCGGTGACCACCTTCCGGGACGGCCTGGGCTACGCCGGAGGGTCGCTGGACTTCCTGGGTCTGGACGACGGAACCCGGGATCTGCCCTCTGCCATCCCCACGGATGCCGCCGTCCGCTATTCCCGAAACGGCCTGAGCCGCAACGACCTCGCGACCATCGGCCAGAGCTTCGGCGGCGACTGGGGACCAACGCCCGTTACGCTGTCGCCCGACCAGAGCTTCAGTGTTTCCCTGGGGGACGAACTCGATCTGTTCGGCCGTTCGTTCGGCTTCCTCGCCTCGGTTTCCCAGTCGCGCAGCTACTCGCAGCAGGCGGACCTGGTTGAACGCGTCTTCGCGACCGGCGGAGGGGCCGACGAACCCGAGGTGGACTACGCCGGCGACTTCACCACCGCATCCGCCTCCATCGGCGGGCTGATGAACCTGTCCTACGAACTGGCGCCGGCTCACACGATCCGCGCCAACCTCGTATACAACCGTCTCGCGGACGACGAGTCGAGGTCGCTGGAAGGCTACAACCTCGACTCCGGCACGGACCAGCTCAACACGCGCATCCGCTACGTCTCGCAGACGCTCACCAACGCCCAGCTGGAGGGCACGCACGTACTTCAGGGACTTGGCGGGTCGTCGTTCAAGTGGCGCAGCACCTACACGCGCGCGGAGCGCTACGAGCCCAACACCCGCGAGGTGCTCTATCGCGCCTCGGGCGGCACCTTCATCTACGACGACTTCATCCAGAGCGGCAGCGTCTTCCACCAGGACATGCTGGACGACGGGCTGAGTGGAGGGGCGGACATGGAGGTGCCCTTCCAGATGCGTGCCCTGCCCGCCTCCATCCGCTTCGGTGTGAGCAGCGACCGCCGCCAGCGCGACAACTTCTCCCGCCGCTTCCGCTTCCGTCCGCGGCGCGGGGGTGACATCAACAACAGCGTGCTGGCACTTCCGCCGAACGAGTTGCTTGCCCCCCGGTACATCTCTCCCACCGGGTTCGAGATCCAGGAAGCCACCTTCCGCGCCGACAATTACGACGCGGAAGAGACCGTCGACGCCGGCTATCTGCTGATGGACGCGGAGATTCTCCCCCGGCTGAGGCTCGTGGGCGGGGCGCGCGTCGAGCGGACACGGCAGGTCGTGGCGCCGGTCGACCTCTTCCCGGTCCCCGGGCTGGAGCCGCTGGTGGGTGCGGATGTGAACGAGACCCAGTGGCTGCCCGCACTGAACCTCACCTACGAGGTGAGCGCCGCGACCAACATCCGCGCGAGCGTCTCGCAGACCCTGGCGCGTCCGCAGTTGCGCGAGCTGGCGCCGTTCTCATTTGCGGATTATGCCGGCGGATACCTGGTGGTCGGCAATCCCGAACTCACCGTCTCGCGCATCCGCAACTTCGATTTGCGCTGGGAGTGGTTCTTCGAGCCCGGCGCGCTGATCGCCGTCAGCGGGTTCTACAAGCAGTTCCACAATCCCATCGAGGCACTCACCTTCCCTTCCACCGAACTCATCCGCAGTTGGGTCAACGCGCCCGACGCCAGCAACTACGGCACGGAAATCGAGCTGCGCACCGGCCTGGCCTTCCTGTCCGAATCGCTGGAGAGCTTTTCGCTCAACAGCAACCTGACGCTGGTGAACTCGACCGTGGCGACGGGCGGAACGGCGCGGATCTACCTCCAGGGTGCGGGGGCGACCGATCTCGCGGTCGTCGATCGCGAGCGCGGCCTTCAGGGACAATCGCCCTACATGGTCAACTTCAGCCTCGCCTATGCGTCGAGGTCGGAAGAGACCCGTGCCTCGGTCTTCTACAATCGCTTCGGCCGTCGCATCGACGCGATCGGCGGGCAGGCCACGCCCGACATCTACGAGGAAGCGCGTGGCACCATGGATGCCGTCCTCGAACAGAGGCTGCCGGGCGATTTCTCGATAAAGCTCTCTCTCACGCGCCTGCTCGGGAACGTGGTTCGGTACACGCAGGGCGACGGTACCGTCCGTCAGTACGACGGCGGCCGCAGGGTATCGCTCTCACTGCGTTGGGGAAGCTGAGCGCGGCCATCCCGGAGAGATAAAACCCGTCATCAACGCGCCCGCGCGCGCGGGCACAGAGGGGGAGGACTGTGCATCCGCCCCATCCAATTCCACAGGAGAAACCCACGGATGTTCGAGAAAAAGAGGCTGTTCCTGCTGATGGCACTACTCGCCAGCCCCGTTCTGCTCGTCGGATGTGGCGGCGACGACGAGCCGACCCCCGTCGCACCGCCGCCGCCCGAGCCTCCGCCGGCGCCGGCCGCGCCTTCCACCCCGACCAACGTCCAGGCCGCGCTCGACATGGCGACGCATCACGTCACCGTGACCTGGACCGCCGCCGCGAACGCGACCACCTATACCGTGGAGCGAAACCTGGTCGGAAGCGGCGAGGGGTTCGGGCAGCTGCAGTCCGGAATCAGCGGCACCTCGTACGTGGACGAGAATGCGCCCTTCGGCACCCTGCAGTACCGGGTCATCGCGGTCGGTGCGGGGGGCTCCTCCGGGGCGAGTGACCCGGCCGAGGTGGTCAACGAGCAGATGATGGCGCCCATGGGGACGCTCTCGACCCGGGTCGGCCCCGGGGAGATACGCACCCTGTCCGCGGACACGGTCTATACGCTCCAGGGGGTGGTTACGGTCGAGGATGGTGGCGAGCTGCACATCCCGGCCGGCACCCACATCTACGGTTCCGCCGAAGTACAGCCCAGCGCGCTGATCGTCCGGGCGGGCGGCAAGCTCTTCTCGGAAGGCACCGAGGAAGATCCGGTCGTCTTCACCAGCTCGAATCCGCCGGAGGAGAGGAGCAAGGGTGACTGGGGCGGCATCGTCCTGAACGGCCGTTCGCTCTGCAACTTCCCCGCGGGCGACTGCGTGGGTGAAGGCAGCTCGGGGCAGTACGGTGGCACCGACCGCAACGACAACTCCGGCACCATCGTGTACACGCGCATCGAGTATGCGGGATTCGAGGTCAGCTTCGGCAACGAGCTCAACGCGCTCACCATGAACGGCGTGGGCGACGGCACCACCATCCACCACGTGCAGACGCACGCGGGATCGGACGACGGCTTCGAGTGGTTCGGAGGGACCGTCAACACCCACCACCTCCTGGCGACCGACATTTCGGACGACTCGTTCGACTACTCCACCGGCTTCCAGGGCATGGGACAGTTCTGGCTCGCCCAGCAGGATCCGGATGACGGCGACAACGGCTTCGAGGTGGATGGAAACGAGGACGACTACAACGCCGAGCCCTTCACCGTCCCGCTGCTTGTCAACGTCACCCTGATCGGGAAGGGTCCGAACGGGGAGGGCGGCACCGAAGGTGAGTCCGTCGACGGCTTCAGGCTACGTCGCGGCACCGGTGGCCACATCGTCAACGCGCTCGTCATCGGCTTCGGTGGCGACGGGCTCGACATCGACAACGACGAAACCGTTGCCCGGATGCGCGATGGACTGTTCAGCATCAGGAACTCGATTATCGCCCTGAACGCGGATGCCTTCGAGGACGCCGAGGAAGAGGCGATCTTCAACACCGAAGGCTGGGGGAACCGGGTCGGCGTGGATCCGATGCTCGGCGATCCCTTCGACCGGGAGCATCCCGACTTTCAGCCGCAGGCGGGCTCTCCCGCGCTGGAGGGCGCGGCCAGCCTGGTGGAGCTTGCCCCGCTCCTCACGACGCTGCCCCCCGAACTGCAACAGCAGTTCGCAACCGCGGCGACCTTCTTCGATCTCACTGCAGTCTATGTCGGCGCCGTCGGTCCGGACCACGACTGGACCCAGGAGCACTGGACCACCTTTGGCGCCCACGAGCACTGAGTGCGTGCGCGGCGTGGCGACCTCCGGAAGGGATGGGAGGCACTGATCTCCCTTCCGGAGGTTGCGGTTGCCGCTCGAGCGCCTGCGGGCAATCATCCGTCAACTCCAGCCGGGCCGGGAAACCGGTTCGGCTGGGAGTTGACGGTACGCGCATCCGACACCGCAGAATGGAACAACGTTCGCGAATGACTCTTCGCTCCAACCCGATCTCCCCGTGCCTGCTCGCCTGTCTGCTCGGAACCGGCTGCGACAGGCCCCAGCCCCTCGGTGAACTTGCGTTTCCGGGCTCCGCGTCGTCCGTGGAGGTGCTTGCCCGCGATGCGCTGCGCGGCCTGTCTGCCTCGGACGCCATGCTGCTCGATCGACTTCGCCTGACGGAAACCGAACACAACGAGGTCGTATGGCCCGAGCTTCCCGCGTCGGCACCGGAGATCGGCTTTCCCGTCGATTACGCCTGGAGAAACATCCAGTTGCGCAACGAGTCGGCGCTCGAACGGGTGGCCGGTTGGTATCGATCGAACCGGGTGCGGTACCACGTCACCGAATGCAGGGGCGAAACGCAGGCGTTCGCGACCTTCCGGGTCCACACCGATTGCTGGGTCCTCTTCCTCACGACCCGGGGAGAGCTTCTCGAAGCTCAGCTCTTCAAGGACGTACTGGAGCGCGACGGCGGCTTCAAGGTCTTCCGCTACTACGACGAGCTTCCGAGGCGGGCCCGGCTGTAGTAGGATGATGTGTGGAACGACTTGACGCGGTGAGAAAACAGCCGGAGCGCGAATCCCGCGATGCTTCCGATTCCCCGCCGCGGGTCCTCGTGGTCGAGGATGAAGCCGACATCGCGGCGCTGGTCGCGTACCAGCTGACCCGCGACGGGCTGCGGGTGGAGACGGTTTCGAGGGGGACCTCGGCGCTCTCTTCCATCGACCGCGAGATGCCGGACATCGTCGTCCTCGACCGCCTGCTTCCGGGGGAATCGGGCGATGAGGTCCTGCGCACCATTCGCCGCAGGGCCGCGACCCGCCACCTGCCCGTGCTCATGCTCACCGCCAAGCGCGAGCAGGAGGACCGCATCGAGGGGCTGGAGATGGGCGCGGACGACTACCTGACCAAGCCCTTCAGCCCGCGGGAGCTGATCCTGCGGGTGCGCTCCATCCTGCGGCGCGCCCGGTCCACCCACACCGGCGGCGCGGGACAGATTCTGCGCGCGGGTCCCCTCGCCATCGACCTGACCGGCCACCAGGTGACCCTCGATGGACGGGAGCTGAACCTCACGCCCACGGAGTTCCGGCTGCTTCGGGTGCTGGTCGAGCGCCGCGGGCGGACCCAAAGCCGCCAGCAGTTGCTCGAGTCCGCCTGGGAGGTGGGTCCGGGAGTGTCCGGGTACATCCACACGCGCACGGTGGACATGCACATCCGCAGGCTGCGCACCAAGCTCGGGGAGGTAGGCGACTGGGTCGAGACCGTGCGCGGCTTCGGCTATCAGTTCCGGCTGCCCGACGCGGAGGGATAGCCGCGAATACGCCATGAGGCTGCGCGCGCACCACGGTCTGTTCCTGGGCTTCGTGGCGGTGGTGGGAATCCTCGTCGCCGCCATGGTGGTCATCGTCGGAACCGGCCTCCGGCGGCAACTGGTGGAGTCCTATCAGAGCGATCTGGCCGGAGACCTGGCGCTGGCACAGTTGCTGCTGGAGGGAAGCGACGCCGGTTTCTCCAATCTGCATGAGCTGGCGGAGCGCATGCGGGAGCGGGTCGACTATCGGGTTACGGTGGTCGCGCCGGACGGAACCGTGCTGGCCGACTCCGATTCGGACTACCGCACGATGGAGAACCACGGCGACCGCCCGGAGGTGCGGGGCGCCTTCGGCGGTGCGACCACCTTTGCCGAGCGGCGGAGCGCCACGGTCGGTTCCGCCCTGCTGTACGGGGCGACCGAACTCTCGTTCGCGGGCGAGCCGGTCGTCCTGCGCCTGGCGGCGTCGCTGGAGGCCATCGACGCCACCGTGATTCAGACGCAGGGCGCCATCGCCGGCGCGGGGGCGGTGGCGATCGTCCTGGCGCTCGGTCTCTCGTACGTGCTGGCGCGCGCCCTGGCCCATCCCCTCGAACGGGTGGCGGCGCGCGCGCGCCTGATCGCCGCGGGCGCGGACGGCATGCAGCCGCTGGCTTCGTCGCGCATGACCGAACTCGCCGAGCTGGTCGAGGCCTTCAACCGCCTCACCTCGGACCTGGACGCGCGCATCCGCGAGCTCGCGGGCGATCGCGACGAGGTGCGTGACGTGCTCAACGCCATCAACGAGGGCGTCGTGGCCCTGAACGCCGAGGCCCGTCTGGTGCGCATCAACGAAGCCGCGATGCGCATCCTCGGCGTGGAGCCGGTGCCCGCGCTGACACATGTGAGCCTGTTCGTGCGCTCCGCCGAGCTCCGGATGCTCATGGAAGCGGCTCCGTCTCACGCCGTGGGCGCGCGCGAAGTCCACCTGGGCGAGAAACGGTATCTGGTGTCGGGCCGGCCGCTGGGAGCGGGCGGGGCCGTCATCACCTTCGTCGACGTGAGTGAGATCCGGCGCCTCGAAGAGGTGCGCAGCGACTTCGTCGCCAACGCATCCCACGAGCTCAAGACGCCTCTCACCGCGGTGCGCGGGTTCTCGGAGACCCTCCTTGAGGACGATCCGCCCGAGGACCTCCGCCAGAGCTTCCTCGATCTGATATGGCGCAACACCGTGCGCCTGCAGCAGCTGGTTGAGGATCTGCTCGACCTGTCACGCCTGGAGTCCGGAGGATGGGCGCCCCAGTCCGAACCGGTCCGGGTGGAGGAGGTCGCCGTCAAGGCCTGGGTCCAGGCCGGGCCACGCGTCGCCGAATCCAGCGTGCGGCTGCATGTCGACGGGACCGGCATCGCGACCGCCGACGCCCGCGGGCTCTCGCAGATCTTCCAGAACCTCTTCGACAACGCACTCCGGCACACCCCCGCCGGAGGGTCGATCCGGGTGCGGATCGAGTCCGGGGAGGGTCACGACCTCCTGCTCGTATCGGTGAGGGACACGGGCAGCGGCATACTGCCGGCCCACCTGCCGCGCATCTTCGAGCGATTCTACCGCGTGGATCCGGCCCGTTCGAGGGCGGAAGGGGGGACTGGCCTGGGACTTGCGATCGTACGCCACCTGGTGATTGCCATGGGAGGCGAGGTGTGGGCCGAGAGCGTGATCGAGGAGGGAACCACGATTCGCTTCACGCTCCCGCGCGGCTCCGCGACTTCGCTGTCTCTCATGGAGCTGGATGAGGAAGACGACGACGATGACGACGACGAACTCGACTACGGGGACTTCGTCGCCGCGTCGTCCCGGATTCGGGAGTAGAGATCATGGGCAGGAAGGGGATGGCCGGAGATCGCGTGAGCGACCGTGAATGGAAGCAGCGTCTGACCCGCGAGCAGTTTCGCGTCACCCGCCGCAAGGGGACGGAGCGGGCCTTCACCGGAGCCTACTGGAACCTGAAGGACGACGGCCTCTATCGCTGCGTGTGCTGTGGGGTCCCGCTGTTCGACTCGGCAGACAAGTACGATTCGGGAACGGGATGGCCGAGCTTCAGCGACACCGCCGAGGGCGCCGACATCCGCCTCGACGACGACCGCAGCTTCTTCATGCGCCGCACCGAGGTGCTGTGCGCGGCGTGCGACGCCCATCTCGGCCATGTGTTCGGGGACGGTCCCGCCCCCACAGGCCAGCGCTACTGCATCAACTCCGCGGCGCTCACGTTCGACCCCTCCCGCGGCCGGGAAGGTACGCAATCCCCAGAGTGAAGACGCCGACCTCGCGTCTCCACAGCAGTTCGCCCGTGCCGATGCGCAACGCGGCCACCCCCCCCGGCTCGTCCACCGCGCCTTCCCAGGTCACGTAGGCGACCTCGCCGGCCGGGTCGAGCGCCACCCCGTGCGGGAACGCCGCGCCGGCCAGCTCGATGCGGCGCACCTCCGCGAGGGTGGCCGGGTCGAGCACCGACACCGATCCGCCGCGGCGGTTGGCCACCACCAGCACCCGCCCGTCCGGGGAGCCCGCGATCTGGGCCGGCATGGCCCCCACCGCGACGGCGCCCTCGGGTTGGCCCGCGCGTGAGAAGGCCCGCACCTCCGCGCTCCCCGCCATGGTCACGAAGAAGCGGGCGCCGTCGGGGCTCCAGGCGACGTTCATGGGGGTGTAGCGCGTCGTTCCGGCGGCGGGGTCGGGTCCGGCCGGGACGCGGGCGAGGGTTTCCGCCGAGGCCGCATCCATCAGCACGATCTCGTCGGAGAGCGAGCAGGTGACGGCGACCCGCGTCCCGGCCGGGTCGACGGCGGCGTGGTGCGGGGCGGGGCACACCACCGGCAGGGCCGCCACCGTCAGGTCGTGGACGTCCACCACCGCCACGCGGCTCTCCTCCCCCGGGCCGCCCCGCCAGTAGTCGGGGATGAAGGCGCGGCGGCCGTCGGGGGTGAGCTCCACCCGCGCCGCACCCGGCATGTCCAGCTGGAGGCGCCCGACCAGCCGGTCACCGTCGGTCTCGAACTTCCACAGGGTGGGGTGCCCGTGCGCGAGGGTGGCGTACCAGTGGCGGCCGTCGGCGGAAACGGTCACGCCATGGGGCTCGTCGGTTTCGGTACGGCGGCGGTCCAGCGAGACGGTGCGCAGGGTGGTCCCGTCACGCGCGTCCAGCACGTGGATCCGGTCCGTGAACCCGGAGGTGACGTACAGGCGGGGCCGGTCCTCCGGGCCGTCGGCCGCACCTCCGCAGGCTGCCGCGAACAGGGCGGCGCCGACCCAGCTCCGGGGCCCGGCGCGCCTCGAAGCGGTCCGGACATGGACCCTGCCGGCGTCCGTCGTTTGCCAGCGGCGGCGACGCATCCCGGGCGGACCTGCTAGGGGACCGGCTCCAGCACGACCAGCCCGTGGTTCATGTCCGCGGCGTACAGCTTGCCGTTGTCGTGCAGCTGGGGCGCCCACGCGCAGGTGTCCTCGGGGCCCAGGAAGCAGTAGTTGGTCTCGGTCCCGTAGTCGATGAAGCCGGCCTCGCGCCCCTGCAGCTCCAGCTGGCCCATGAGTTCGCCGCCGACGTCCAGAATGCGGATGCCGCGTTCGTACCACGCCAGGTACAGGGTCGCTGCATCCTCGTCCATCCAGTAGTTGTGCGACGTGGCCCCCTGGACTTCATAGGTCGCCACCTCGCGCGGCCGGGTGATGTCGGCGAGATCCACCACGTGCATGATCCCGGAGGGACTGGTGGAATAGCCGAACTGCTCTTCGCCCACGAAGGCGTAGCCGGCCTCGGGCCAGTACCAGACGTTGTGGGTCTGCCCGCCCAGATCCTGCAGGCGGCTCACCTCCACCGGGTTGGTGGGCGACCCCCCGGCCATCCCGTTGCCCACGTCGACGATGACGAGCCCCGCGTCCCAGTGCGACAGGAAGGCCAGTCCGTCGCGCACGTAGACGTCGTGGAGGAGGCTCGAGCCGCCGTAGAAGCTGGCGGCGAGGCGTGGTGAAGCCGGGTCCGAGATGTCGAGGATGCGCAGGCCGCTGTTGTAGGGGTCCAGGGCCAGGTAGGCGTAGTTGCCCTCCAGCCACACGTTGTGGACGCCGGCGGCCAGGCCTTCGGTAAAGCGGCTGATGACCTGCGGATGCGCCGGATCGGAGAGGTCGAAGAACGTGACCCCGTTGAGGCCTTCGGGGTCGCCCTCGTGGGTCAGCACCCCGAGCCGGCCGTCCGCCCGGATCTTGACGTCGTTCACGGTGCGCGCGTCGACCACGATCGAATCCGACAGGGTGGGCATCCCATCGGCGTCCAGGGTCCATGCATACAGGAGGTTGCCCGGAAGCTCGTCGCGCATGCCCCAGGTGCCCGTGTAGGCGTGGTCGCCGTGCACCCAGAGGTCCGAAGTATAGCGGTCGACGACGGCGCCCTTTCCCACCAGGCGGAGCGACCGCGAAAGCCCGCGCGCCTGGACCGTGACCGGCGTGGTGGCGGAATCCGGCCGAACTGCGCCGTTGACGTTGACCAGTGTATGCGCGACGACGGTGATGTGCCCCGGGGCATAGGCAACGAACCGGCCGTCAGCGTCGAACAGCCCGGCATCCGGAGGGGTGGTGCGCCATGTGACCTGCGCCGCCTGCAGCGCGGCCCCGGTGGCGTCCCGGACCTCGGCCGAGAAACGCACGACGTCGCCCTGGCGGATGCGCCGGTTCCCCGCAGCGATGCGGATATGCGTGCCGTCCACTGGTCCCACGCGCTGCTCGATCTGAAAGCGCAGTCCCAGCGATGCACGCGCGTCACGGCCGGCCTGCGCTTCGAGAGTGGCTTCGTAGGTCCCGGTCTGAGCGGCGTCCGGTACGGGGACCAGCACGGAAATAGTCTCGCTCGCGCCTGGATTCAGGGTCGGTATCCCGGAAGGCGTGGTGGTCGGAACCATGCCGGGGACGGCGACACCGCCCGTGTGCGCGGCGCGAGCCGACAGGCTCACCGGCCCGACCGCCACGTTGCCGGTGTTGACCAGGTCGACCGCGCCCTGGTAGGAGAGCGCGCTGCCGTCCCGGGATGCCACCAGTTCGAGCGTGGCGGTGGAGAACTCGATCGCCGCCACCCGCTCGACGGGAGGTTCGACAGGATCGCGGCAGGTGGTGAGCAGAAGAGTGACCGACAGGCTGAACAGGAGCCCTCCGGGGTGCCTCGCCCGCGATGCGGCGCGCATGACAGCGTTGTCTCGCCTGGAGTTTGCGACCGGACGCATGTGCCTGGAGGTTGGGTCTGGGGTCATGCCGGCTCACACCGCCTGCACCTGGAGTTCCTCCGATAACTAATAACGCGTGCGGGCCCGGGTTACTACACCGCCCCTCCCAGGGCTGTGAGGCCCAACCCGCGCTTCCGGGACAGAGCGAGCGCCGACCGGCGTACCGACGCATTGAGTTGACCCCGAGTGGGCACTAGTATTCCGATTGTCGCGGAATGATCACTCTCGGAAGGGCAGCGGTCGCGACCCTTGCAACATCGCCGGCAACACGCGGAAAGGATTCTCTGATGACGGCTCGCGGGGACAGGAAGGGGGAGGGCGGCGCGGGATCAGCGCTCGTGACACGCCGCTCCCTCATCCGCTCCGGGCTGGCGGCGCTGGCGGCGGCTCCCTGGGCCAGGCCGCTGGCAGCGGCCGCGGGTTCCGCGCGCCATTCCGGCCAGCGTGCCCGTCCCGCTCAGGAGGGCGACATCGTATTGGGCGTGTCGGCCGCGTTCTCGGGTCCCTCCCGCGGCCTGGGCACCGAACTCTACCGTGGCTCGATGGCCTGGTTCAACCACATCAACGACACCGGCGGGGTCAACGGCCGCAGGATCGTCCTCAAGCTCACCGACGACGGCTACCAGCCCGATCCCTGCGTGGCGAACACGATCCAGCTCATGCAGGACGAGAGCGTGTTCCTGCTCTTCGGATACGTCGGCACCCCAACCGTCACCCGCGTGCTGCCTCTGCTCAAGAGGTTCCGGGACGAGCAGGTCTATCTCTTCTTCCCCTTCACCGGGGCGGAGCCGCAGCGCGAGCCCCCCTACGGCGAATTCGCCTTCAACCTGCGCGCCTCCTATCGCCAGGAGACTGCGGGGCTGGTCGACAACTTCGTGCGCATCGGGCGCCGGCGGGTGGCGGTGTTCTACCAGAACGACGCCTACGGCCGGAGCGGGTGGGCCGGCGTGCGCGAGGCACTCGCCGCGCACGGAGAGACCATCGCAGGCGAGGCCACCTATACGCGCGGCACCCAGTTCGACGACAGCATGAGAGCGCAGGTCGAAATCCTGCAGGGCCAGTCCCCTGACGCCGTGATCTGCATCGGCGCCTACCAGGCGTGCGCCGCCTTCGCCCGGGACGCCGTCGATCTGGGGCTCCACATTCCCGTCGCCAACGTCTCTTTCGTGGGAAGCGAGAACCTGCTCGCGCTCTTGCGCGAAGGCCGCGACGATCCCGGGTCGCACACCCGCTTCCTGGTGAATTCGCAGGTCGTGCCGAGCTACGAAGACACCTCGCTGGCTGCGGTGCGCGAGTATCATGAGCTCATGGAGCGCTACAATCCGGATCCTCCGGAGGATGTCGACAGGATCGCCGAAGGCGAGCCCTATGAGCCCTTCCCGCAGAGCTTCGTCAGCCTCGAGGGCTTCCTGAACGCCAAGCTGATCACGGAGATCATCGCGCGCATGGGGACCGAGCCGGACCGGTCGCAGATCGAACAGGCCGTCTTCGCGGTGCGCAACTACGACATCGGGGTCGGCGAGCGGGTGTCGTTCGGGCCTGAGCGGCGGCAGGGACTCGACCGGGTCTACTACACGGTGCCGGAGGGGGATCGCTTCGTGCCGCTCGACGACTGGGAGTCCAGGTTCGCGATGTCATGAGGGTTCACAAGCTCTTCCGCAGGCTGCGTTTCGGTGTCTTCGCGCTCTTCGCGCTCGTCGTTCTCTCGATCTTCCTGCTCTCCATCCGCACGGTCTCCAGCGAACTCGAGACCGAGTACGTCAGCAATAGCGCGAACATCGCGAGGAACATCGCCGACGCCAGCGTCGACATCCTGCTGAACAGGAACCTGGCCACCCTGCAGTCGCTCATCGATCAGTTCGTGGAGATCGAGAGCATCCGCTACATCTACATCGTCAGCGATACCGGGGAGTTCCTGGCGCATACGTTCGTTCCGGGAATACCGGAGGAGATTCTGGCGAGCGACCCCTCGCTCACCGATCCCGTCGAGCGCAGCCTCCCGGGGCTGGGCGAGTTCGTCGAAGTGGGAAGTCCGATCCTTTCAGGGGTGGCGGGCACGGTGCACGTCGGCATGGACACGGAGGCGCTCGCGCTCAAGATCCAGCGGGCGGTCGGGCAGCAGATCTACCTGCTGTGCATCATCCTGGTCGTGGGCGTGCTGGCGCTGATCTGGATCGTCAAGGCGACCGCGAAGCCGCTGGAAGAACTCCTCACGTACGTGGTGGAGCTTGCCCGCAACGGTGGCGAGGCCTCGGACGCCGGCGTCCTGACCCGGAGAGATGAAATCGGGGACATGGCGCGGCTCATGCGTCACGCCGCCGGCCAGGGCGCCCCGCCTCTGAAGTGGCGGGCTCGGGTCAAGCGCCCGAGCTAGGCGGAACACATCGTGCGCGTTCCCAGAAGCGTCGTCGTCCTCTTCTGCACGGTGCTCCAGTTGTGCCTGGGTACCGTATACGCGTGGAGCTTTTTCCAGACCATGCTGGTGCGGGACTCCGGCTGGACCTTCAGCGAGACCGCCGCCGCGTTCAGCATCACGATCTTCTGCCTGGGGGTGTCGGCGGCGCTGGCGGGCCAGGCGCTGCCGAAGGTAGGGCCCAGGGCCCTCGCCCTGGCCGGAAGTGTCCTGTTCTCGAGCGGCTATCTGATTGCCAGCCTCGCGCTTTCGCTGGATTCCCTGTGGCTCTTCTATCTGGGATACGGGGTGATCGGGGGTGCGGGCATCGGGATGGGGTACGTGACGCCCGTTGCGACCGCCGCCAAGTGGTACCCGGATCGCAAGGGACTGGTGACCGGCATCGTGGTGATGGGCTTCGGCGTCGGCGCGCTCCTGCTCAGCAAGGGTCTGGCGCCTCTCCTCGTGGTCGGGACGGAAGGAGATCTCGCGCGGGTATTCCTGTGGCTGGGGATCGTGTTCGCGTGCATCCTGATCCCGTCGAGCCTGTTCCTCAGCGATCCACCCGAAACACCGGCGCCCGCTCACGGGACCCGCTCGGGATCGGCGCATCCCGAGAGGGTGGAGCCGGCCACGCCCTACCTGCGCACTTCACAGTTCACGATCATGTGGATCGTGTTCTTCTCCAACATCGCGGCCGGCATCTCCGTGATCAGTTTCCAGTCCGAGCTCCTGCAGGAGGTCTGGGGGCTGGCCGACCCGTCCCTCGGTCCCGCGATGCTGGCCGAATACGGCGCCACGCTCATCGCGGTGAGTTCGGTCTGCAACGGCGTCGGACGACTCCTCTGGGGCTCTCTCTGCGACCGCCTGGGACAGGTCAGCGTGTTCCGAATTCTCCTCGCCAGCCAGATGGTGGTCTTCGGCATCCTCATGACCGAGTCCAACCCCTGGATCTTCTCCGCCCTCGTCTGTTACGTGCTGCTCTGCTTCGGCGGAGGATTCGCCACCATGCCGTCGTTCGTCGTGGACGTGTTCGGCTCGAAGAACATGTCGAAGATCTACGGCACCATCCTCACGGCGTGGGCCGCCGCCGGGATCATCGGCCCGATGTACGTCGGCTATCTGAAGGACACCTATCCCGACCGGGCGGTCATGTACTGCTTCCTGATCGGCATCCTGCTGCTCGGCACGGGCTATGTCTTCTCGTACCTGCTGGACGGCGACCGGATCAGCCTGGGCCGCCCGACCGTGAAGGGCACGCTGCGCCGGTACGGGGTGCCTGTGGCGGAGGAGGGTTAGGGTCCGTCCCATGTCCCGGACCATAACCGTCATCGACGGAGACGGCATCGGCCCCGAGGTCATGTCCGCGACGCTTACCGTCCTGGACGCCGCGGGCGCCGCGCTGGAGTACGACCGGCAACGGGCCGGGATGGCGGCGCTCGAGCGGGTGAACGATCCGCTGCCCCCGGCCACGCTGGACTCCATAAGGGCGAACGGGGTTGCGCTCAAGGGGCCGCTCACGACGCCGGTGGGCGGAGGTTTCCGGTCCATCAACGTCGCGATCCGCAAGGAATTCGACCTCTACGCCAACGTGCGGCCGGTGCGCACCTTCGTTCCCGGCGGACGCTATGAGGACATCGACCTGGTCCTCATCCGCGAGAACACCGAGGGGCTGTACGTCGGGGTGGAGCACTACATCGGCATGGAGGGCGATCCCCGGGCCGCGGCCGAGTCGGTCATGATCGTGACCCGCTTCGGCGCGGAGCGCATCTGTCGCTACGCTTTCGAGTACGCCCGCCGGCATGGCCGCTCCAAGGTGACGCTGGCGCACAAGGCCAACATCCTCAAGTACACTCAGGGACTGTTCCTGGACGTAGGCAGGGAGCTGGCCGGCGAGTATCCGGACATCGAGTTCGAAGACCGCATCATCGACGCCACCGCGATGAACCTGGTGCTGAACCCATACGCCTTCGACGTGCTCGTGATGGAGAACATGTTCGGCGACATCGTGAGCGACCTGATGGCGGGGCTGGTGGGCGGCCTGGGCATGGCCCCCGCCGGCAACGTCGGCCGGGGCGTCGCGATGTTCGAGGCGGTCCACGGCTCGGCGCCGGACATCGCGGGCCGGGGCATCGCCAACCCGACCGCGCTCATGCTGGCCGCGTGCGCCATGCTCGACCACATCGGGCAACCGGAGACGGCAGCCCGTATCCGCGGCGCGATGCAGTGGGTGCTGAGTCGGCGCGAGACGGTGACCGGCGACCTCGGCGGCAGCGCCTCCACGCAGGAGTATGCGCAGGCGGTGATCGGGGCGCTGGATTAGAAGCGCAGGCCCCCGGGGCTGGTCTCCGCGCTACCTTTGCCGCTCGCGCACCTCGCGCACCAGCACGCTGCGGCTCACCGCGACGTCCGCGGCGACGCCGAGCGCTTCCGGACGGACCCGGGACCAGTCCCGCACGATGCTCAGGATGCGCCCGGTTGAGCGGCTGGTCACGATCGCGCCTCTTCCGCCGCTGTCGCGGTCCAGAGCGGTGAAGCCCTCGGGTCCGGCCAGCGTCACGCGCTCGAGCTCGTCCGCCCGGCCCTCCTCGACCGGAACGGCGAAGAGGAAGCCCGCGCCACCATGGTCGACCTTCTCGGGCGTGAAGCTCATCGAGAACATGCGCCCTCCCGCCGCGTCGATTCCCTCCAGTCGGTATGGACCGGCTGACGCCGGAAGCTTCACCGGGGTATCCCACTCGAAGACGGGCTCCAGGCGCAGTTCGCCGTCCTGGACTCCGCCCCACAGCAGCAGCGTTCTCTCGACCGCCTTTCCTCCGGGGGCGGCGGCCGGCGCCGGTGGAAGCCCCATCCTGTACTCGAGGGCCTTCGTGAAGCTGAAATCGCTGGTCCACGGCGGGTCGCAGTAGGACATGAAGTCCCGGTAGCGAGCCGGACTGATCAGCCTGCCGAAATCGCCCCCCGTGCTGAAGTCGACGCCCCAGACGCCCGTGTACGCGTCGGGGTACGGATAGTCCGGATCGGGCCCTCCCGCTCCACAGCCGGGAGCGTGCCGGAGGGTGAGGTTGTGGCCCAGTTCGTGAGCCAGGGTGCTGCCGAAGAGTCCATCGCCGCGGTAGACCCCTTCAATGTGTGACAGGCTCAGGCCGGCCCACCCACCGATGTAGGCGACGCCCGAAAAGCCCCACGACCCGGGATAGCGCGAGGCCGGCCAGGCCAGGATGCCGTGGTAGTAGTCGTTGGTGCCCCCCGCTTCGATGAATCGGAGCAGGTGGATTTCGGCGAGAAGTCCGAACCCCCCATCCTCCAGCGTGTCGGCCTGCGTGGTGTAGGGCTCACGCACGCTGACGTTCAGCTCGGAGAGCGGCAGCAGAGCCTGGGTCTCCCGTAGCGCCGCGTGGGTGTTGCCGGCGCCCATGTCCTTCACCAGCGCGCTCACCGCCGCGTTGTCGCCCCTGCTCACCTCGGAGGACAACGCGACCGGGACCAGCGTCACGTCGAGCGGGGGCAGCGCGCGCACGTCCAGCGACTGCCGACCCGTCGCCGGAATCCGCATCCGGCTGCCGGTGAGCGTCGACAGGGTGCTGTCCGGATCGATCTCGACCACCACCTCCAGGCCGGGCTGCACCACCGAATCCGGGACCATGGCGTTGAAGGAGGCGCTCAGGCTGCTCTCGTCCACCCTTCTCGGAAGCCCGGAAGGCGGTGCCAGGTCGGCAACGTGAATCTCCTCGTCGTCGAGATAGAAGGTGGCCTGCGCGGAAGGACGGTACGAGTTCAGAAAGTCGGCGGTCACGAAGACCCGCAGCAGCGCCTCGCGGTCCGCGACCAGCGGCACCTTGCCGGCGTAGGACTGGGTAGCCTGGACGAGGTACGCCGTCTGTGCTTCGACCTTCAGATCCGGAGGGTTGACCAGCACCAGCGGGTCGCCGGCGGCGGGCGTCATGCCCTCGAAGCAGAGGTTGCCGTTGCACAGGTCGTCGGGCGTGGCCGGCAGGGAGTCGAACTGGATGTATTGCGAGACGCTGCCTTCCCGACGCGCCACCGTAACCAGTCGGCTGAGGGTGTCTCCCGCGGCGATCGAAACGACCGTCGAGCGCGGTTCGCCCCCGCGGGCGCCGAACACGAGGCGCATGTCGAACGGGGCGCCCTCCCTCACCGCGATTCCGATCTCAGCGGGGCCTTCCGCCAGGGGGTCCTCGTTGTCGGTCCTTACGGCTTCCAGCGTAAGCGGGAAGGGATCGGTCAGATTGTCCTCCAGCCAGACCACCTCGAGTCCCGTCATGCCTGCGAACAGTCCGCGGGGGAGTTCGGTCAGCGAGTTCCCGTACGCCGAGAGGAACTCCAGGTCGGGCGTGCCGTCGAAGACCCCCTCCGGCAACGCGGTCAGCCCGTTTCCCTGCATCCAGAGCGTGTCCAGGCTGGCAAGGTCGTCGAACACGCCGTTCGGCACCTCGGCGACGCTGTTGCGGGAGAAGCTGAGGTAGTCGAGCTCCGAGAGGCCCTCGAACACGCCCTCCGGGAGTTCCGTGAGCCGATTCCGGGTCATGCTCAACCTCTCGATGGCGGCGAGGTTGGCGAACGGGCTGTCGGGCAGCGCGGTCAGGCGGTTCGCCCCGATGAACAGCTCCCTGAGTTCGGTGAGATTGTCGAAGACGCCGTCGGGCAGGGTGCCCAGCCGGTTGCTGGTGAAAAACAGCTCCGTGACGCCGGTGAGGTTGTCGAAGACGCCGTCGGGCAACTCGGTGAGGCGGTTGCCGGAGAGCGTCAGGTACTCCAGGCCCGCCAGATCGTCGAAAGCGCCGTCGGGCAACGCGGACAGAAGATTCCCCGACAGATCGAGGGCCTTCAGCTCGGTGAGATTGTCGAAGACGCCGTCGGGCAAGGTCCCCAGCGCGTTGAATTCCAGCCAAAGCGTATCGAGCGCCGTCAGATCCGCGAAGATCCCCTCGGGCACGGTTGTCAGCCAGTTGTCGTCGAGATAGAGCTTCGTCAGGGCCGTGAACCCCGCGAAGCTGCTGTCGGGCAGCGCGGTCAGCGCGTTGCCCGAAAGATCCAGGTAGTCCAGCCCCGTCAGCGCTGCGAAAACGCCTTCCGGCAACGATGCCAGCAGGTTCTCCTCGAGATTCAGCGTGTCCAGGCTCGCGACATCGGCGAAGACGCTGTCCGGAAGCCCTCTGAGGAAGTTGTGGCTGAGATCCAGGAATACGAGGCCGCTCAGCCCCTCGAAATCGCCATCCCTGAGGGAGATGATGCGCTCGTCCTCCCCGTCGGCTCCGGCCATGCCCATGAACGCCATGCCCGTTTCGCCGGGGCCGGACGGTCCGGGTCTGGACGGGCACGCGCTCGACTCGCGGGAGCGTTCATACTCCTCACCCATTGCACAATCGGTCACCGACGCCGAGGACGCGTCCTCGTGCGGACCGCTGACATCAAGGCGCCTGAGACGCGCCAGCAGTCCGGCGCTCACCTGTGCGCAATCCTCACGGTTGGTCGCGGCCATGAGCGCATCCCGGACCTGCGGCGTCCGACCGCAGACACCGTCGGTCGACGAATCACTCACCGACGCCTGCACCACCGCGCGCAGTTCTCCCGACACGACCGTGATCGCCGCCGTCCCCGTCGAGACCGCCGTCGCGACGCCATCCTGACTCACCGAAACGATCGAGGCATCGTCACTTGTCCAGGTGAACGGCGCGCGCAAGGCGTTGCCGTGCTGGTCCAGCACGGTCGCCGTGAGTGCTGCCGTCTCCCCGGGGACACCGAGCTCGACCGTGGCCGGGAAGGTCGCGAGCGAAGCCGCGCGCGGCGGCTCGGGTTCGGTGACGTCCTGGACATCGCCGCACGCGATCAGCGCCGCCAGCGCCACGCCCGTGGCCAGTCGCCTCGGATGATGCGAAAACAGGCTCATGCTACATTCGCCTCAACGTATTGGGTGGCGCATCCCAACTCCATGTGGCACCGGTTGCGGGTGGACCAGTTGTCCCCCAGCCGGGGGGCATCCTCAGTCAATCGGGGGGATCGACGATACCCGTAGCTTCGGCGCCGACGCAAGGGGGCGACACCTTGCCGTGACAAGGCCTGTGAACACATCCTTTCGCGGCGGCACTGCCGGTACCGGAGGCTGACCAAATGGCCGGCGAGATGCACTGACAGGACAAGGACCCATGGGTTTTCGTGACCTGATCGCAGACGAAATCCAGTGCTCGCGGTGCGGCGAGCTCCGCGACCGCAGCGACGTCGACCGGCTGCTCTGGTGTGTCGGCTGCCGCGGCCGCGCACGACTGATCGCGGCCCGCAAGGCACGCGTCGCGGCGACGGTTCTGGCAGCCATCGTGGCGGGCTACATCTGGGGCGTCATTCGCCCGACCGACGTGGTGATCGGGGGCTGGATCGCCACCGTCATCGCGGCCTACTGGATCGGCGGCAAGCTGGCCCGCGAGATCTTCTACGGCATCGAGCGCTCCAACCGGAAACGCTATCCCGGCAGCGGCGGCTGAGGCAGCCGCAACTCCCCCCGGCGGACGCCGGGCAATCCGGTCTCGGAGTCGATCTGCTTTTCCATTAGGTTCCCTTCGCATCTGAGAGACCCTCGGCGACAAAGGCACCCTTATGGCAGAGAGATTCCAGGGATTCGACTTCTACGATCTGGATTCCGTTCTCAGCGAAGAGGAGCGGATGATCCGGGACGCCATCCGCGAGTGGGTGGAGGACGAGGTCGTCCCGATCATCGGAGAAGCCTACTACGAACGGAGGTTTCCCCGGTCACTGATTCCCGGTCTGGGCGAACTGGGGGTCCTGGGGGCCAACCTGCCGGAGGAGTACGGCTGCGCCGGCCTCAACAACGTCGCCTACGGGCTCATCATGCAGGAACTCGAGCGTGGAGACTCGGGGCTGCGCTCCTTCGTGTCCGTGCAGGGTGCGCTGGTCATGTACCCCATCCATGCCTTCGGCTCGGAAGAGCACCGCCGCGAGTGGCTTCCTCGCCTGGCCTCGGCGGACGCCATCGGATGCTTCGGCCTCACCGAACCCGACTACGGCTCCAACCCCGGCGGAATGATCACCACGGCGAAGAAGACCGCCGACGGATGGGTGCTCAACGGCACCAAGATGTGGATCACCAACGGGTCCATGGCCGATGTCGCGGTGATCTGGGCGCAGACCGACGCGCCCGGCAACCCAAGGGGCATCCGCGGGTTCGTCGTTCCCACCGACACTCCCGGCTTCAGCGCGCGCGACCAGACGGGGAAGCTCTCGCTGCTCGCCTCCGACACGAGCGAACTGGCGCTCCAGGACGTCTACGTCCCCGACGCCGCACTCATGCCGGGCAGCACCGGTCTCAAGAGCTCGCTCATGTGCCTCACCCAGGCACGCTACGGGATCGCGTGGGGCGTGGTCGGCGCCGCCATGGCCTGCTTCCACGAGGCGCTCAGCTACAGCAGGCAGCGGGTCATGTTCGACACCGTGATCGGCGCCAAGCAGATCCAGCAGGTACGCATCGCG
>JAJEBS010000007.1 GCA_022822425.1 Gemmatimonadota bacterium
GGGGCAGCCGCGACCGATCATCCGGCCCGTCGGCGAGGTCACGGTCGCCACCGGGCGGTTCGTCCAAACGAGGTCCGACAGGCCCGAGATCATCTGGCGTCTGCCGAACGGCACGGTAAGGCAGATCGTGCGCTGGCGGCCTGAGCCCACCCTGCTGACCGACGAACTTCTGGAGCCCGTCGAGGCATATGAGCGAATGATCGGCTGGTTGAATTACGGAGTATCAGAAGCCCGGCTCGATGAGATCGTTCAGGAAGACATGGCCCGGTATCGCGCCATGATCGGCCAGCCGCTGCCGCTCTTCGGTGCCCCCTTCGCCGACGCCGACGGAAACGTTTGGTTGCCCTCCTACCGGCCAGCCTACCCGGAAGAGGGGTCGCCGTACACCGTCATTTCGTCGGACGGAGAGTGGCTGGGACAGGTTGAGACCCCGCCCAGGTTCCGGATCCTCGATGTGACCGGAGGGTTCGTCCTCGGGGTGCTCAGGGACGACATGGACGTGGAGAACGTCGTGGTGTACGAGTTGGTGGAAGGACCTTCGTGGGGGCGGTAAAGGCGGCCATCGTGCCGTCCAGGCCGTAGCATACGCGAGGCGGACACCTTCCACACACCCTCCATCGCGTCGATCTCCGAGCACTCTCGACCAACCGCACCTCGCTCCACCCGGCTGCGTTGACCTCCACCAGCCCCGCAACGGGACGGGCGGAGTCCGTCCCGGAGGCCGGGGGGACCGCCGCCGAAGTGGCACCGCCGAGAACTGCGCTCGTGCACGGGACGGTGGCGGTGACGTCTGCGCCATCACCCCATGGGGGATTGCCGCAAAGCATCAGGTAAACGCTTCCGTCTCTCCTGGCGTCCTCCTTCTGGAAGCCATGAGGAAAAAAGGAAGCCGCATGAGGAAAAAAGGCTGAGAATGCATGCTCTCCGACCAAGAGATCCTGGAGTTGGTCGAAAAGGCCAAGGGAGGAGAAGAGGAGGCGCTCGGCAGGCGGGCGGGCCATCTCCGACCCCTTGTTTGCCGGTGGGCACTCGTCATGACCGCCGATCCTGACGACGCGGATGACGTGGCACAACTCGTCATGATGAAGATGCTCGCGTCGATCGGAAGCTACAACGGCCGTTCGAGGGCTACGAGCTGGCTCTACGCGATGACACGGAACGCCAGCCTGGATCAACAGCGGCGGAAGCGGCGTGACCAACGTGTGGCTGAGAAGCTGGGGCGGTTGGCTCAGGCAGAAACGCTTCGGCTCGAAGACCCGCTCGACAAGATCGAGATGAAGAGAACCTTGAGACTGATTCGGACCCTTCTGAGCAAGTTGCCCATGCGGCAGCGAGAGGTGTTCGATGTAGTGGAGTTGCAGGGGCTTAAGCCGACCGAGGCGGCTGAACTGCTGGGAATGAACCCGAATACGCTGAGGGTACATCTGCTGCGCGCACGGCGGGCGATGCGCAAGGAGATGTTGTCCCGGGACCACCGACACGGAAACGCGGGGGAATGATGGATCGTCGCGATGACTGGCCGGACGAGATCCTGGAGGGAGAACTCGACTCGCTCGAGGGCTTGGATACCCAAGCGCGTGAGAGCGTCGAGTTGATCGTTCAGCACGGGCGCCAGATGGACGCCGTCCTCAAAGCGATCGCGAACCAGTTGAGTGAGAGCCTTTCGGCTGCGGAACGGAGGCAAGCGGCACCGGCGCGTTATCGGCCCTCGTGGCGGTTGCGGACCATGGTGCCGCTTGCGGCCGCCGCCGTGGTCGCTTCGCTGATCCTGATGCGTACCGGCCGAACCGGAGAGAGCGACGAATCCGTCACGGTGCCGGGGACTCCGCCCACATCCAGCATGACGGCCGAGATGAACGTGGAGGCGGACAGGCCCTTCGTGGTCTTTCCCACAAGCGATCCCGACATGGCCGTAGTCTGGCTACTCAACCCCAAGGAGAGCGACAGATGATTGAGAGTGCGAAGAGGGGGCTTCGATGCGGGTTGATCGTCCCGCTGGCCCTGGGTCTGCTTGCGAACTGCGCAAGTGCGCAAGAGCGGGAAAACTCCGCTCAGGATGTCAGGAACGTGCAACTGGTCTTTGACTTGGTGCAGGCGGATGGCTTCAAGGACGAGGATCCTGAAATCAGCGATGTCGTGACCGAACTCCGGATGCTCTTCAACTTCCGGGGGTACCGACTCCTGTCGAGATCGGTACTGAACGTTGGCCTCGTACGGCCTCATCGCACATCGCCCACCGTTAGCGGCAGCGGAACCCAGAGAATCGTCGCGGATGACTACAAAGAGCCTTTGACGATCAGCGTAGAGGTGAGTGCACGCCGTTCGACGAGGACCATCCGTGCTCAGGTGACCCTCACCGAGGTGATCGGGTGGGGAGGGGCAGGCAATGCGATTACATTACCACTTCTCGGAACCTCGGTCACGATCCGTGATGGTCAGAGGGTGGTGTTGGGATCGGCTCGCCGCTCCGCCGAGGAGCCCGTGCTCATCCTCATCGTGACCCCCCGGATCGATCTGGAGGGTCCAGAGTGATGAGGCCCCGGTATACGACGAGATCGTTCCCCCGGAAGGGAGACCGCTTGGATCACCGGTCATTGAACGCCTCGGCGACCATTCTCATACTGACGCTCGTGGCCGTCATCGGCTGCAGGAACGAATCTCCGGCCACCCGCGGCGACCTGACCATTTCGGTCGACACGGTCGGCAACATCATCCGAGTATACAACGCGGGCACCCCACTCGATTGGCACCTCGCCCCGGTCGTATCCATCGGGCCAAAGTCGCTGGCGGAGACCGGAGCTCCAGAGGAGTTCGGCAGGGTAAACAGCGTCGCCCTCGGTCCCCCCGGGGCGGTGTTCGTGGCCGATGGCCTGAATCGCGAGATCCGGGGTTTCGGTCTGGACGGCGCCCACCTGCGCACCTTCGGCCGAAACGGGGAGGGCCCCGGGGAGTTCCGGAGTCTGTATTCGTTAGCATGGGTGAGCGACCGGCTTCTGACCCTGGATTCCAGTTTGGGCCGAATCGGGGAGTTCTCTGCCGAAGGCGAGTGGCTGGGGCAGCAGCGGGTTGAGGGGAGCGTGAGCGGGTCTGTCGACCACATCCGGTTCCGACCGGTGAGCGCCGATCAGGTCTATCGCCTTGGGTTCATGCGGCAGGGGACCGGAGTCACTTCCGTGCTCGTCGGTCACGACGCCCGCGGGGAGACCGGCGACACGCTGTCGTGGCTCCAGCCGCCGTCGGGTTCGACCGGCATCCTTTGCACACACGACCCGTTGATCACCTTCTTTGACATTCCCTTCGGCTCCAGACTGGTTCAGCATCCCGGCGAGGATGGCGTGCACTATTCGGCGATGACGGACGTCTACCGGATCGCCGTCACCCGGAACCCCACGGATACCCTCCGCATCATTGAGCGGAGCCTGCCGGAAGAGCCCATCTCGAACGAGGAATGGGCGGCCGCCAACCGGGAGTTCGAGGAGTTTCTCGCTGAGCACCCGAACGCGACCTGCGATCCGCGGCGGCCGATTCGGCCACCGCGCAAGCCCCTCATCGAGGACATCTTCTTCGCTCCCGACGGAACCCTTTGGGTGGAGGTCATCCGCACCGCCGGCAACCGACTGGAGGTCTTCGATCCCGAAGGGCGGCTGCTGGGCAGCGTTCCCGCCCCGTCGCGCAAGCAAGGCTCAGTCCCCGCGTTCGGGGCGGGTCACCTGGCGACAGTCCGCCGGGACAGCCTGGACCTGGACCACGTCGACGTCTGGAGAGTCGAGCGGGCAGGACGATAGGCGAGCAGGCTGGCAGGGGCTATGCCCCCTCTCGCGCCGAAGGACCCTTCGGCGTGCATGACCCGCTGGCTGGCGAGCGCGTGGTGGAAGACGGCCGAGACGGTCCTCCGATGCTACCAGAGGCCCGACGAGGACCGGCTCAGGAAAGCCATCGAGGAGTACCGAGGGGTTGATTGCGCGTCCAATTGGCGAGCATGATTGGCGAGCATCGCCCCCCCAGGTCATGTAAGTTCAATGGAGCCAGCCGGAATCGAACCGGCGACCTCCTGCTTGCAAAGCAGGCGCTCTCCCGACTGAGCTATGGCCCCGCTGCAGAGCTGTGGTCCGGAGTTCGCAGATCTCCGCTTCCGCTGCCCTCGCCTCCAGCCCCGGGCGTGACCGGCAGGCAGGCGGGAATGTAGGAACGAGCGCCGATTCGTTCCAGTCTCGGGCCCGGGCAGCAGATCCGGGGCGCGGACGCGACGCGTGTCGCCGGGGCTGCGCATTCCGTCGCGGGAACGGTATACTCTCGCATCATGACCGCCCCCCGCACATCCCTTTCGGGAGCCGTCTTCCTCGACCTCTACGGCACGGTCGCGCGCGAGGTGGGCTACATCAACCACCCCGACCGCTTCCGCCTGCAAGACTTTTCCGGCGAGGCCATCCGTCTGCTCAACCGGGCCGGCTACCGGGTGTTCGTGGCCACCAACCAGTCGGGGATCGCGCGCGGGTACTTCACCGAGGACGTGCTGAACGAAGTGCACCGCCGCCTCGTCGACCGGCTGGCGCGCGAGGGGGCCCGCGTGGAAGCGGTGTATCACTGCCCGCATCTTCCTCGCGAGGGAAGGCCGCCGGAGTGCGACTGCCGCAAGCCCCTTCCGGGGATGCTCCACAGGGCCGCGCGCGAGCACGGCGTGGAACTGGCATCTTCGTGGATGGCCGGGGACATGATCACCGACGTGGAGACGGGACACCTGGCGGGCGCGCGCGGGATTCTGCTGCGCACCGGCTACGGGCGCGGCCAGATCGAGTATCAGCGACACCGCTGGCGCGTCGAGCCCGACCTGATCTGCGACGACCTGCTCGTGGCCGCACACGCGATCGTGGCCGCGCTGCCGCAGGACCAGGGATGAGGAGGACATGGACTCCGGCGACCAGCTGAAGCGGGCGCGCGACCGGGCACTGAACGGCCTCGACGCACTCGCCGGACGCCGCATCCTGGTGGCGGGCGACTTTCTGCTCGACCGCTATCTCGTGGGACGACCGACGCGTCTCTCCCGCGAGGCTCCCGTGGTCATCATCGAACAGGAGGATGACGATGTGAACCCGGGGGGAGCGGGGAATGCGACCCGCAATGTGCGCGCGCTGGGTGGGGTGCCCATCCCGCTGGGGCTGGTGGGAAGGGACCCGGAGGGGGAGCGGGTGGTCGAGCTGCTACGCGCGGGCGGCATCGACACGCGCGGAATTCTTCGTGACCCGGAGCGCCGCACCGTCACCAAGACCCGGATCCTCGCTGGAGCCGCCAATGCCGCCAAACAGCAGGTGGTGCGGATCGATCAGGGTGGCGAATACGGCGCGAGCCGGATCGACCGCCTCGTCCGGCGCGCCCGGGCACTGCTCCCCGAGGTGGACGCGGTGCTGCTCTCGGACTACGGGTACTCGACCCTGGCGCCACCGCTGCGTTCCTGCCTGATCCAGGCGGCGCGCGCGCGCGGCATCCCCTCGTGCGCGGATTCGCGCTACCAGTTGTCCGAGTTCCGGGGCGTCACGGTGGCCACTCCGAACGAAGAGGAGCTGGGTGCGGTCCTGGGCCGCGTCCTGCGCGGCGACGCGGACGTCGCCATGGCGGGGAGGGAGCTTCTGAGCCGCCTCGATTCGCGCGCCGTGGTGGTCACCCGCGGAAGCCGGGGGATGAGCGTCTTCGAGGGCACGGGAGACGGTCGGAACATCCCGCCCGCCCGCCGGGGAGAGGTGGCGGATGTGACCGGCGCGGGCGACACGGTGGCGAGCGCATTGGTGCTGGCGCTCGCAGCGGGGCTCGAGATCCTGAGCGCGACCGTGCTGGCCAACGCGGCTGCTTCGGTGGTCGTCGGCCGGCGCGGGGCCGCGACCGCCACGCCCGCGGAGGTGGCTCGTGCGCTCGAAACCTGATCGCCCTTCTCAGGGCACGATCACGACGACGAGCGCCTCCCACAGGGGCGTTCGAGGCGACTCGACGACTCCGTCCAGGTGGTCTCGATGCCATCTGAAGCCGCAGGGAAAAGAGGACCCTTCGACCGGGTCGACGCTCATGTAGGGGTCCTCCGGATTCTCCCGGACGAAGCAGCCGATCCAGAGCCACGGGACCCGGTCCATCTCTCCGGCCTCCGGGGGAAGATGCCCCACGCCGACCCCGGTCCGGGTCAGGTGCCCCTTGAAGCCGTAGCGGAAACCGAAGAAATCGGGCGGGCCGGTGTACCCTTCCGGCGGAACGACGGGCTCGAGCTGTCCGGGTATCTCCAGTACTTCGAGGGGCTCGGAAGGGTCTTCGCCACACGCGGTGACCAGCAGCATTGCGAGGGTCCAGGCATTCCTCACATCTCCACCGCCCGGGCCGCGCGCACGAGCGTGGACTCGTCCCAGGGCTTCGCCACGAGCTGCACCGCGAGCGGCAGGCCGTGCTCGCCGTCGCCGCAGGGTACGCTGATCGCGGGCCAGCCGAGCGCGTTGAACAGATTCGTAAGGTCCGTCGAGGCAGGCATATCCAACAGTGGAGCCACCCCGGGCTGACAGGGCAAGCTCAGCAGATCCACCCGGCGGCAGGCGGCATCCCACCGCGTTCGGATCCAGTGCCTGAGCCGCTGCGCCCCGAGGTAGTCCTGGGCCGAGAAGGTGAAGGCAGCCACCAGGCGACCGCGACAGAACTCGCCGTAGTCGTCGTAGCGGCTTCTCAGCATGGGCGCGTGATGCGCGGCGGCTTCCACGCCCAGCGTGAGCACGGCCACCTGGCGCAGCATGTGGATCTCGTCGAGGTCGACCTCCACCAGGGTCGCGCCCGCCTGCTCCAGCGCACGGTTGGCGCGCGCCCATGAACGCGAGGCTGCATCCTCAAGGGGCGCGCCGAGATGAAGGTCTCGGGGCACGCCGACCCGCAGGCCGGCACGGGGCCGGCGCGCACCTCCCGGCCGGTCGCCGGGCGAGCCGTCCGCTACGAGGGGCGGGGCCGGCCGGGTGCGGGGGTCGCGCGGGTCGCGTCCCGCGATGGCCGCCAGCACGAGCGCGGCATCCTCGACGCTGCGCGCGAGCGGACCCACATGGTCGAGCGACCACGCCAGCGTCGCGCAGCCGTGCAGGCTCGCCCGCCCGAAAGTGGGCTTGAGGCCCACCACTCCGCACAGCGCCGCCGGGATGCGGATAGAACCCCCCGTGTCCGTGCCCAGTGCCGCGTACACCATGCCGCGCGCCACCGCCGCCGCCGACCCGCTGCTCGATCCGCCCGCGTCGCGGGTGGGGTCGCGGGGGTTGGGGGTGGGGCCGTAGTGGGGGTTGGTCGACCCCGGCCAGTACGCGAATTCCGACAGCCGCGTCTTGCCCACGATGACCGCTCCCGCCGCGCGCAGGCGCTCCACCGCGGCCGCGTCGTGGTCGGTGACATGATCGGCAAGGACCTTCGATCCGGAGGTGGTGACCGTGCCCTTCATGGCCAGCAGATCCTTGACCGCGACCGGAATCCCGTGCAGCGGACCGCGCCATCTCCCGCCCGCCACTTCATTCTCCGCGCGATGCGCCGCCGCCAGCGCCTCCTCCGCCAGCACCAGCTGAAAGGTATTGGCCCGGCCGTCGTCCTCCTCGATGCGGGCCAGCGCCTGCTCGGTGAGCTCTACCGGAGAAACCGAGCCGGCGCGCACCAGCGGCGCCAGCTCGGCGATGGTCGAGAGCCAGGGCGAGGGCTCCGGTCGCGCGCGAGCAACGGTCGGCGACGGGGCGGCGACCTGGGCCGGGCCAGCGGCCGGGTCCGCAGTCGCCTTCCCTTCCCCGCGTGCCCCCACTCCGGCGAGCGACCATCCCGACAGAAAGTCCGGAATGCAATCGTCCCCCGTGGCGGCGAGCAGGGCGCGAAAGACCACCGCCCGGTCCGGGATGCCCTCCGCCACCACCCGCTCGATGTCTTCCTCGCGGGCCGGAATGCCCGCCGCACGCAGGTTCGCCCGAAGGCTCTCGACGGCGAGGTCCCTATCGCGTGAAGACACTGCGGACGACGAATCCGAGGTTGGCGGGACGCTCCGCCAGGCGACGCATGTACCACGGGTACCAGTGCGGCCCGTAGCTGATCAGCGCCCGCACCGGGATCCCCCGGCGCCTGAGCGCCAGTTGCTCGCGCGTCCCGATCCCGTAGAGCATCTGCACTTCGAACGCGTCCCGGGGCAGGCCCATCTCCCCCGCTTCCTCCAGGATGCGGCCGAGCATGACGGTGTCGTGGGTTGCCAGCCCGTGGGGCGCGGCGGGATCCGCGTTCTCGAGCATGAGCCGGGTCAGAACCATGAAGTTCTCGTCCACATCCGGCTTGCGGGGCCAGGCGATGTCGGCGGGTTCCTGATAGGCTCCCTTCACCAGCCGCAGGCGGGCGCCCAGCGCGAGCAGCCGCTCGACGTCGGCGGCCGTGCGGTACAGGTACGCCTGTACGCAGAGGCCGAGGTTCGGATGTCGGGTCAGCGTGGCTGTGAAGATGTCCAGCGTCTCGTCGAGGTAGCGCGACGCCTCCATGTCCACCCAAACGACGTTCCCATGCTCCGCCGCCGCTGCCGCCAGCCGTTCCAGGTTGGCCTGCGCCACTTCCGGCCCCAGGTCCTGGCCAAGCTGGGTCAGCTTGATGGATATCTGGCTGCTGAGCTCCCTTTCGGCGATCCGCCCCAGCAGTCCCAGGTAGTGCTGCACGACCTTTTCGATCTCGTCGCGGTCGTCGAGGGCTTCGCCGAGCTTTGTGAACACGGTCGAGATGCCGTGCTCGCCGAGTCCCCGCGCGGCCTCGAGCGCCGCTTCGGCGGTCTCGCCGGGCATGAAGCGCGAGACCGCCCGGCGGGCGAACGCGCGACGCCGCATCTGGCGCTCCAGCCACGCGTTCTCGGAGGCCCAGAGCAGAGCCTGGCGCAGCATGGTCAGCGCTCCCCCGGGAGGCGTGCGCGGCAAGGTCGCGGGTCGGGATCAAATTCGTCGGGCATCCTGATTCCTCCTGATGTGGCGCAGGGTGACGCAGTATACGCGGCCCGGTCAGGTCGGCCAAGTCGGCGGCCCCGGGTCTCCGGCGTCACTCGTGGCAGCCACGCTCCCGTCTCTCTCGGCGCCGCGCGCCCCAGCGTCCCGCCCCCTGCCCATCTGGAGGGGTGACCCTTCTCCGCATAGGTTGGGGCCATGCTCAGGACCCTGCTTCTCGAAGAGATGACCTGGCCCGAGGTGGAGGCGGCGCTGGCCGACGGGTACGCGTCGGTCGTGGTGGCGGCGGGCGCGATCGAACAGCACGGCAGGCACTTGCCGCTGCTGGTGGACGCGGTGCGCGGCGACCGGCTGGCGCTCGAGGTGGCGCGCCGCCTGGGGCGCAGCCTCGTGGGCCCCACGATCCGCGTGGGCTGCTCCGAGCACCACATGGGCTTCCCGGGCACGGTTTCGCTCCACGGGGACACCCTCAAGGCGGTGTGTCTCGACTACGTGACCAGCCTCGCGCGCCACGGCTTCCGCACCGTGTACCTGGTGCCGTCCCACGGAGGCAATTTCGCGCCCCTCGCGGCGATGCTGGACGAACTCCGCACCATCGGCGCCCCCGAATGCGAGGTGCACGCGTATACCGACCTGCTCGAGTTCGTGGGGCTGTGGCAGGAAGCGGTACGGGAGGCGGCGCCCGAACTCACCCGGGGTGTGGGAGGCCACGCCGACATCGCGGAAAGCTCGGAGATGCTCTGCATCCGGCCCGACCTGGTGCAGGAGGAGCTGGCCGAGGCGGGGTACGTCGGCGGCTTCGACGCGGCGCTGGCGGAGCGGATCTTCGGGGAGGGGTTGCGCGCGGTCACGCCCAACGGCGTGCTCGGCGACCCGCGCGGGATGAGCCGCGAGATCGGGGAGCGGTGCATCGCCCGGGCCGCCGACGGCATCGCGGCGGCGCTCCAGGCAGTCCGCGGATGAATCCGCGCGGGCACCGAGAGCGGGGAGGTCGTCCGCGGGGTGCCGGAGGATGAAGCCGGACGGACCCATCGACGTGGCCGCCATCCGGGCTGCGCGCGGGCGTATCGCGGGGGCCGCCATCCGCACGCCGCTGGTGCGCCTGGAGGCACCCGGGGCGTCCCCGGAGGTGTGGCTCAAGCTCGAGTGCCTGCAGCCCATCGGGTCCTTCAAGATCCGCGGGGCCGCCAACGCCATGGCGCTCGCGGATCCCGCCCTGCTGGCGCGCGGCGTCTACACCGGAAGCGCCGGCAACATGGCCCAGGGCGTCGCGTACGAGGCCCGCCGGCGCGGGATTCCGTGCCGTGTGATCGTCCCGGACACCGCCCCCGCGGCCAAGCTGGACGCCATCGCCCGGCTGCGGGCGACCGCCGTCCAGGTATCGTTCGCGGAGTGGTGGGGAGTGCTGCGCGACCACGGCCATCCCGGCGAGGAAGGGTTCTTCGTGCATCCGGTGAGCGACCCGGACGTGATCGCCGGCAACGGCACCATCGGGCTGGAGATCGTGGAGGACCTGCCAGCCGTGCGCGCGGTGGTAGTTCCCTTCGGCGGGGGCGGCCTGTCGTGCGGGATCGCCACGGCCCTGCGCGCGCTCCGACCGCAGGCGCGGGTGTTCGCGGCCGAGGTGGAGACGGCGGCCCCGCTGGCGGCCTCGCTGGCGGCCGGCGAGCCGGTGGAGGTGGCGCACACACCGTCGTTCGTCGACGGGATCGGGGCCGGCGGCCTGCTGCCCGGGATGTGGCCGCTGGCCCGCGCGCTTCTGGCCGGGTCGCGGGTGGTGTCGCTCGAAGATGTCCGCGGGGCGATCCGACTGCTGGCCGAGCGCGCGCACGTGGTCGCGGAGGGGGGGGGCGGGGCGGCGGTGGCGGCGGCGCTGGACGGGCTTCCGGGCGCCGGGAGAGGGCCCGTGGTCGCCGTGGTTTCCGGCGGCAACATCGACACGCGCGTGCTCGCCGCCATCCTCGAGGGCCGGGTGCCCTGACACTCCTGCCACAGGGACCGCCGGTTCTGGAACCCCTCGCCCCCGCGCGACGTACCTATCCGGCATGAGCCCCCAGACCAAACGACGCCTCACCTTCCTCGCTGGCTTCGCCCTCTATTTCGGGGCAATCTGGTTCGCATGGGACACACCCATCGTCTATCCGCTGAAGGTCTTCGTAGTGCTGCTCCACGAGATCAGCCACGGCATCGCGGCGCTCGCCACGGGGGGCACCATCCAGGGCATCGAGCTCGACCCGGCCCAGGGCGGGGTATGCTACTGCCCCGGCGGGAACGCCTTCCTGACGCTGTCGGCGGGATACCTGGGCAGTCTCGGCTGGGGGGCGCTGCTGCTCATGGGCGCGCGCGCCGGCGCCCGGCCTTCACGGTGGATCGTCGGCGTGGTGGGGGTGCTGGTGGTCGTGCTGACGCTGCTGTACGTGCGCAATTCCTTCGGTTTCGGCTTCGGCCTGCTCTTCGGGCTGGCCCTCTTCGCCTCGGCGGCGAAGCTCCCGGCACGTGCGAACCGGGTACTGCTCACCGCGCTCGGACTCACCAGTTGCCTGTACGCCATCCTCGACATCAAGAGCGACGTCATCGACCGCCCGGAGCTCCAGTCCGACGCGCGCATGCTCGCCGAGATGACCGGCATCCCCACCATGGCCTGGGGGTTCCTGTGGATCGGGATCGCGATCGCGGTCGTGCTCATCCTCTTCCGCAAAGCGTTCCGGGAGGCCTGAGCAGCCGACCAGACCCGCGTCGGGCGAGCCGTCCAGCGCCGGAAACAAATGATCCCCCGCGTCAGGGTTTACGCTTGCCGCCCGTGTAATGGCATTGTAATTTCCTGCAGCCGCTCCAGTGGGGGAGCGGCGGGGCCGCTGGGGAATCGCTCAGATGGCGTTCTCCGACGGACCGCGGGCGTGGGCCCGCCGGTGTTCGGCCCGATGTCGACTCAGGAAAAGGAGGTGATCAATTGTCTAGTCCAAGTACCCTGTTCAGCCTGGCATGGGCAAGCGATCGCCGTTAGCCGAGTGATCGTATCTGTTCCGGCCAGCGGCCATCGTGCCGGGCTGAGCAGAAAACGCTGGAAGAAGGCGCCGTCGGACGGGTTCCGGCGGCGCCTTCGTCGTGGCCCTGCGGTGCTGTCGTGCCATGCGGCTGCGGCTATTCTTGCAGGGCGGCCCCGCGAGATCCGGGTGGTTCGCATCAATCACGTCAACGAAGTCCCGATACCCGCTTCGACCGAAGCGGAGGAAACAGGACATGTCCGCTTCCACGCCTGAGTCAGCCTTCAATTCTGTTCCGTCCGCATCCGGCGAGCCGATCGCGATCATCGGCATGGCGTGCCGGTTCCCCGGCGCAAACGACATCGAGGCCTTCTGGCGTCTGCTGGAGGCCGGGGCAAACGCGGTTACCGAAGGGGTGCCGGGTTCCGGCGTGGGGCGCTGGGGACAGCTCTTCGGGGAGAACGCCGTCCAGAGCGAGGGTTGCCGTTTCGGCGCATTCGTCGACGACATCGACCAGTTCGACGATGCGTTCTTCCGCATCTCGCCGGTCGAGGCCGAGCTTCTGGATCCGCAGCAGCGGATGATGCTGGAGGTCAGTTGGCGCGCGCTCGAGGACGCCGGCATCGACCCGGACCGGCTCAGGGAGAGCCGAACCGGGGTCTACACCGGGATCAGCAACGACGAGTACCGGATGCTGGTCGTGGAATCGGCCAAACCCGCGGAAGCCGCGGCATGCCTCTATGCTCTCAGCGGCACCAACCTGAACGGCACCGCCGGGCGGGTCTCCTTCGTGCTCGGTCTCCGGGGACCGGCGAAGGCGGTGGATGCCGCGTGCGCGTCGGCGATGGTGGCGATCAACGACGCGGTGGCAGACCTGCAGCAGGGCAAGGCCAACCTGGCCATCGCGGGCGGCGTGCAGGCCATCCTCAACGGGCGCATCTACGAACTGCGCGCGGACGCGATGATGCTCTCGCCCGACGGGCAGTGCAAGACGTTCGACGCTTCGGCGAACGGGTACGTGCGCGCGGAAGGCTGCGGGGTGGTCGTGCTGAAGCGTCTGAGCGACGCGGAGGCGGACGGTGACCGTATCTGGGCCGTGATCCGGAGCTCCGTGGTGAACCACGGCGGGACCGGCGTGGGGCTTACGGTGCCGAACACTCCGGCGCTGGAGCAGGTGATGGAGGACGCGCTCGCCCAGGCGGGGCTCGACCCCCTCGACGTGGACTACGTCGAGGCGCACGGCACCGGAACGGCGGTGGGCGACCCGATCGAGCTGAACGCCGTGGCGAGCGTCTACGGCAGGGGACGCGATGCGCGGGATCCGCTCCTGATCGGCTCGGTGAAGACGAACGTGGGCCACCTGGAGTCGGCCGCGGGAGTGGTCGGGCTCATCAAGTCGGCGCTGGTGGTCAAGCGCGGCGTCATCCCGAAGCATCTGCACTTCCGCGACCCCAACCCGGCGTTCGACTGGGATCGCGCGCACCTGAGGGTGACCTCGGACATGATGGACTGGCCGGATCGTCCCGGTCGCGCGCGAGTGGCCGGGGTGAACTGCTTCGGCATCTCCGGGACGAACGCCCATCTGGTGGTGGAGGAGTATCGCGGTCCCGCGATGGCTCGGGGAGCAAGTCCTCTGCCGCTGGGATCCCCACAGCCCGTCCCGGTCTCGCTTCCTGCCACCGTCGCGCATCTGCCGGCGGCCGATCCCGACATCCGCGGGCGTCGAGCCCGCATCCTCCCGTTGTCCGCCAAGTCCGAAGATGCGCTGCGGGAATCGGCGGGACGATACCTGGAGTGGCTTGAAGACCGGGCTGGCGAACTCTCCGGCGGACCCGGCGCGGCGGACCCGTTGCTCTCGGACATGGCGTGGACGGCGGGCGTGGGGCGGAGCCACTTCGATCACCGCGCGGGGGTGGTCTTCGAGGACGCAGGGTCGCTGCGTCGCCGGCTGGAGGCGCTCGCCGGGTCCGGAGACGCACCAGAGCCGGGCACCGCGACCAGAGTGGCGTTCGCCTACACCGGGCAGGGAAGCCAGTGGGTCGGGATGGGCATGGCGCTGTACGAGACGGAGCCCGTGGCGCGCGCGGTGATGGACCGCTGCGAGACGGTCTTCCGCGACGAGAGAGGCACTTCCCTGCTGGACGTGATGCTCGGCCGGGCCGGCGATGAGGATCAACTCCGCGACACCGCATGGGAACAGCCGGCTCTCTACACGCTCGAATGCGCGCTGACGGCGCTCTGGGCGAGCGTCGGCATCCGGCCCGACGTGGTGCTCGGGCACAGCGTCGGCGAGTTGGCGGCCTCGCAGGCGGCGGGCGTGTTCGGCCTGGAGGACGGAATGCGCTTCGCCTGCGCGCGGGGCGCGCTAATGGCGAGCATGGAGGACGGCGCCATGGCCGCGGTGTTCGCACCACCCGCGCGGGTGGCGGCGGCGGTCGAGGAACGCAACGCGGCGGCGGGCGGCGCGGGCGTCAGCATCTCGGGCGACAACGGCACCCACCAGGTGGTCAGTGGTCCGGCGGAGGACGTCGAGGCCATCCTGGAGCGCTTCGAGGCGGAGGGCGTCCGGGTGCGCCGGCTCAACACCGCGAAGGCCTTCCACAGCGCCCTGGTGGAGCCGATTCTCGACGCGCTGGAGGGTTCACTCGACGCCGCAGCCATCTCGCCGCCCGCGCTGACGATGGTCAGCAATCTGACGGGCCGCGCAGTGGAGACCGGCGAGTTGCTGGACGGGAGCTACTGGCGACGGCATGCGCGCAACGCGGTTGCGTTCGCCAGCGGCGTCGGAACCCTGGCGGAGCTGGGGGTGGACCTGGTGATCGAGATCGGCCCGCGCTCGGTGCTGGCCCCGATGGCGCTCTCGGCCTGGCCCGAGTCGCCCGGGTCTCCGGCCCCTGCGGTGCTGTCGACGCTGAGCCCTCCGTCCGATGACGCGGCGGCGCCCCGGGCCGGCGGCGGCTTCACCGAGGCGGCCGCGGGAGCCTGGCAGGCAGGGCTCCCGATCCGGTTCGAGGGACTCTTTGCCGGAGAGATCCGGCGGCGGATTTCGGTCCCCGGCTATCCCTTCCAGCGGAGGCACCACTGGCTCGAGGCGCCCAGGCGACGGCGCGCCGGTGCCGGGCATCCCCTGCTGGGCGCCCGACACGAGTCGGCGCGGGGCGAGGTCACGTTCGAGACGGAAGTGTTCTCCGCGGATCCCGAGTGGCTGGACGACCACCGGGTGTACGGGCGGGTGGTGGCCCCCGGGGCGCTGTACGGGGCCATGGCGGTGTCGGCGTCCCTGGCCGAAGGAAGCGGACCGGTGGCCGTCGAGGAGGTGCAGCTGCACAACGCGCTGGTCTTCACGGAAGAAGAGTCCGCGAACGGGGCGGGCGCGGACGGTCGTGAGGTGCAGTTCGTGCTGGACGCCGCGGAGGAGCCGGCGCCACGTCCCTTCCAGATCTTCAGCCGGGGGACCGAAGGGGAATGGACGATGCACGTGGAAGGCCGCACGTCACGGGGCACGCCCGTGCCGGAGGCCAAGGAGGACATCGACCTGGACGCCCTCAAAGCCCGGTTGTCGCCGATTGACGTGTCGGCCTACTACCGCGCCCGCGCAGGCACCGGGATCGATCTCGGTCCTTCCTTCCGCACGTTGCAGCGCGCCTGGTCCGGGCCGGGCGAGGCGTTGGGCGAAGTGTCCTTCCCCGAAGGTCTCGGCCGGAACGGACTCGAGGTTCATCCGCTGGTTCTGGACGGGTGTTTTCAGGTCGTGGGCGCGGCGCGCGACCTCGAGGGGCCGCACGGATCCGTGACGTACCTGCCCTTCGGCTGGGAACGGCTGTGGCTCGGGACCGGGCGGCTGCCGGACCGGGTGGTCTGTCACGTGCTCATGAACGAGGCATCGCGGATCGCGGCGGAGAGCGAGGGCGAGGCGCCCGAGGTCCTTTCCGGCGAGTTGCGCATCTACGATCCGCAAGGGACGCTCCTGGGCGGGTTGAGCGGCTACACCGTGAAGCGGGCGACGCGGGCGGCGCTGCTCTCGGCCGCGGAGGGTGTGAAGGACCTGCTCTACGAGGTCGTCTGGCGGGAGCGCGCCCTCCCCCCGGGTCTGCCGTCCGCCGACTTCTTCCCCGCCCCGGCATCCGTCAAGTCCGGCGCGCGCATGTTCGCGGACTATCTCGTCGACGCCGGCGTCGACCCCGACGACCGGAACGCCCTGCTGACGGATCTGGAGCACTGGTCGTGGGCCTATGCGCTCGCGACGCTGGACAGGCTTGGCTGGGAGCGCACGCCCGGCTCGATCGTTCGACCCGAGGAGCTGCGTGAACGGCTCGGCGTCATCCCCGACCACGAGCGTCTCTTCCGGCGCATGCTCGAAATGGCGGCGAAGTCCGGGGTGCTGAGGGAAGAGGACGACGGCTTCGTGGTCGTCACCGGACCCGAGGATCCGTGGCCGGAGATGCTTCCGCCCGATCCGGATGCGCACGCCGCCGTAATGGCCCGGCGATATTCTCATGGCCTGACCGAGGTGGGCCTCTTCCGGCGGTCGGGCGGAGCGCTCGCCGAGGTGCTGCGCGGACGGGAGGACCCGCTGACGCTCCTGTTCAGCAGCGGAGAACCCACGGCGGCCGACCTGTACCTGAAGGCGCCGGTGGCGCGCGCGGCAAACCGGATGCTGGAGGAGGCGGTCCGGCAACTCGTCGACGCCCTGCCCGAAGGACGTCGCCTGAGAGTGATCGAGGTCGGCGCGGGCACGGGTTCGGCCACGGCCTCCGTGCTGCCGCTGCTCCCGGAAGGCCGTTTCGACTACATGTACACCGACATCTCCGCGGGCTTCTTCGCGGAGGCCGAGGCGCGCTTCGGGGATGGCGGCGGGTGCATCGAATACCGTCCGCTGGACATCGAGAAGGATCCCGTCGAGCAGGGTTACCCAGCCCACGGATACGATCTGCTGCTCGCGTCCAACGTTCTGCACGCGACACGCTATCTGGAAGAGACGCTGGCCTACTGTCGGAAGCTGCTTGCTCCTTCGGGACAGCTGATCGCGCTCGAGAACCTGAGCGGCCTGGGCTGGATGGATCTTACGTTCGGGCAGCTCGACGGCTGGTGGCGGTTCGCGGACGACTACCGGCCGCACCACGCCCTGGCAAGTCCGGCCGTGTGGCGGCGCGCGCTTGGGGACGCGGGCTTCGAGGCGGTCGAGGTGATCGGGGTGGATGAAGCCGACACGGACCGCACCCCGGACAAGGGCGTGATCGTGGCGAGCGGTCCGGCGCGGGTGCAGGAGCCGCCGGGCGCGTGGATTCTGGCCGCCGACCAGGGTGGCACGGCCGCGCGGCTGGCGAACGAAATGGCGGCACGCAACCAGACGGTCGTGCTGGCGGTCGGGGGCGAACCGGAAGGCGAGTGGCCGGACGCGACCGGTCCCGGGGTCTTAGACGCGACCGTGGAGATGGATCGGCGCGAGTCGTGGCGGTCGCTCATCGAGAGCCTCCCGGAGGACATTCCATTGCGCGGCGTTGCGCACCTCATGGCGCTCGACGGTCACGGAGCGGATGCGACGACCGCGGAGGTCGCCGGCGACGTCGCGCGGGCGGGGGCGGCCGCGCTGGCCATGGTGCAGGGCGTCACCGACTCCGGGCGGATCCCGGATAAGGGCGTGTGGTTCGTCACGCGCGGAGCTCAGGTGCTGGAGCGCGAGAGCGGTGGCCAACTGGCCGGTGCGGTGCTTTGGGGCTTCGGCAAGGGAGTAGCCCGCGAGGCCGCCCATCTCCAGCCGAGGATGATCGATCTGGACGCCGGTGAGATGGCGCCCGATCCCGACCTGGCGAACGAGCTCCTGTATCCGGACTCGGAAAACCACATCGTCCACCGCTTCGGGCGCCGGCGGGTGGCTCGCCTCCTCCGGGCTGAATCGGACGCGGAGCGGCTGGCGCTGCCGGACGACCCCGACTGGGTGTTGGCTCCGGACCCCGGCGGGGTGTTCGACAGACCCTTCGTGCAGCCGCTGCCGCCGCGTCCTCTCGAGCCGAATGAGGTTCGCGTCGCGGTCGAGGCCGCCGGGCTCAACTTCTGGGACGTCTTCCGTTCGCTGGGCTTCATCGAGGAGGGACTCCTGGGCAGAGAGATGTGCGGCCATGTCGTTCGGGTGGGCTCCGACGTCTCCAATGTCGCGGTCGGCGATCACGTGGTCGGAATGGGATTCGGCGCGTTCGGCCCGGAAATGATCACGCACGCGGAGCTGGTGGCCCCAGCGCCGGAGGGGTTCCCGGTGACCGGGCTGGCGGCGGTCCCCAGCGCCTTCGTCTCGGCGGCGCTCTCCTTCGAGTTCACGGGACTCGAGCCGGGCGAGCGGGTGCTGATCCACGCGGGCGCCGGCGGCGTGGGGCTCGCCGCCATCCAGTGGGTGCACGCTGCGGGCGCGGAGGTCTTCGCCACCGCGAGCGCGCCGAAGCAGGCGTATCTGCGGGCGCTGGGCGTGAAGCACGTCTTCGACAGCCGCACCACCGACTTCGGCCGCGAGATCCTCGAGGCCACGCACGGCGAGGGCGTGGATGTCGTGCTGAACAGCCTGACCGGAGAGGGCTTCATCGACGCCAGCCTCTCGTGCCTGAGGCGAGGCGGCCGTTTCGTGGAGATGGCCCGGCGGGACATCCTCAGCGAGGAGGAGATGGCCGCGGTACGTCCCGACGTCCCCTATCACATCCTGGAACTGGACGTGCTGAAGAAGACGGATCCGGCGCGGGTGGGACGGGTCCTGCGCGGCGTGATGGCACGCATCTCGTCGGGAGAGCTGAGCCCGATCGTCCACAGCCGCTGGCCGCTGGCCGAGGCCGGGGCGGCGCTGAGCTTCATGAGATCGGCGCGGCATCTCGGAAAGATCGTCGTGACCACGCCCCCGCTCACAGGTGGCCGGCTGCGGCCGGACCGGACCTACCTGGTGACCGGCGGCCTGGGCGGCATCGGCTGTGCCGTGGCCGAGTGGCTGGCGGATCGGGGCGCGGGCGCCATCGTGCTGAACGGACGGCGCGCTCCCGACCCCGACGCCGAGGAGATCATCCGCTCGCTCAGGGACCGTGGTGTCACGGTCGAGGTGGAGCTGGCCGACATCGCGGACGGAAACGCGGTGGACGAGATGCTCGCGCGCATGGACCGGCGGATGCCACCGCTCGGGGGCGTGATCCACAGCGTGGGCGTTCTGTCCGACGGTGCCCTGACCAACCAGACCTGGGAGAGATTCGAGCAGGTCCTGTGGCCCAAGATCCTGGGCGCGTGGCATCTGCATCGCGCAACGCTCGA
>JAJEBS010000020.1 GCA_022822425.1 Gemmatimonadota bacterium
GATCAGCCCCAGCCCCGCTTTCATGGGAATCGACGGGTTGCGCTTGCGCCGCTCCAGCCACACCCAGAGCGACCCGAAGACCGGCGCCAGCAGGATGATGAAGAAGGAGTTCACCGACTGCAGAAAGCCCGCCGGCATCAGCCACCCCATGATGTTGCGGTCGGTGTAGTCGCGCCCGAAGAGGTTCAGCGACGACCCCGCCTGCTCGAAGCCGGACCAGAACACGGCGATCAGCAGGAACAACCAGAAGATCACCCCGAGGCGCCGGTTCTCTTCGCGCGTGTGGCCCCCCGCCGTCCACAGGTAGACGAAGTAGCCGGCGATGATGATCAGCACGCCGTAGCCCAGCACGGTCGCGATCTGGGCCAGCGTGGCCGGAATCACTCCGGCCGAGACCAGGTAGCCGAAGGCCACGATCCCGACGACCACGGCGAAGAACGTGCCGAAGAACGTGCGCGACCTCGCCGCCACCTGCGCGGGCTCATCCTCCGTCTTCAAGAGCCCCGCGTTGCCCAGCAGACGGGCCCGGTTCCGGTACTGGATGAGCCCGAGCACCATGCCCACGCCGGCCGCGCCGAAGCCCCAGTGCCAGTTGTAGCCCTCGGCGAGGAAGCTGGTGATGAGCGGCCCCAGCAGGGCTCCCACGTTGATCCCCATGTAGAAGATGGAGAATCCGGCGTCCCGCCTTGCCCCTCCCTCGGGGTAGAGCTCGCCCACGATGGTGCTCACGTTGGGCTTGAGCAGCCCCGTCCCCAGGACGACGAAGACGAGCCCCAGGAAGAAGGCGAACGTGCTGGGCACCGCCATCGTGAAGTGGCCCAGCGCGATGATCCAGCCGCCCACCCAGACCGCCTTGCGCTGCCCCCACAGGTTGTCGGCGATCCAGCCGCCGGGGAGCGCCATGATGTAGACGAGACTCGTGTACAGCCCGTAGATGGCGGCCGCCGTCCCCACGTCGAGCCCCATCCCGGGGTTGGCCACCTCCGATCCGTCGCCCCGCAGGATCACGTGCGTCGTCGCCGTGGTCATGTAGAGCGCGAGCAGCGCGCGCATCCCGTAGTACGAGAAGCGCTCCCACATCTCGGTGAAGAAGAGGGTCGAGAGCCCGGCGGGATGCCCGAACCAGGTTCCGTGGCGCTCCAGGACCTCGGCGTTCGAGGCGGATCTCGTGGTGGCGTCGTTCATGGTCCCGGACTCCTCAGTCGGCTCAGCGCTTGAAGGTGAAGGCCCCGGCCTCCTTCATGTCGGCGATCTCGTCGCCGCCGTACCCGAGCACGTCCCCGAGAATCTCGTCGGTGTGTTCGCCCAGAAGCGGCGAGCGCGTGATCACCGCGGGGGAGTCGGAGAGCTTGATCGGGCAGCCGAGGTTCCAGTAGGGCCCGCGCTCGGGATGGTCCAGTTCCACGTACATCTCGCGCCCGCGCACGTGGTCGTCGTCCGCCAGGTCCGCGGTGCTCATCACGGGTCCGCAGGGGACGTTCAGCTCGTTCAGAATCGCCATCAGCTCGCGCTTCGTGTAGCGGCTCGCGAAGTCGTTCAGGATGTCCCACATCTCGCCCTGGTTCCGCCGCCGCACGCCGATGTCCGAGAAGCGCGGATCGTTCACCAGCTCCTCGCCCCCGACCCGGGTCGCGAGCGCCTCCCAGACGTGCTCCTGCACCACGATGTAGAGATAGTCGTTGATGCCGCCCGGCTTGCAGTGGATGCAGTTGCCCAGCTGCCCGCCGCCCGAGTCGTTGCCGGCGCGCGGGGTGAAGTCCTCGAACTCCTGAATCGAGTACTCGTCCAGCGGCCCGCGGGTGATGCGCTGGTGGTCGCGCCACTTCACGCGCACGAGGTTCATCACGCAGTCCATCATGGCGCACTCGACGTACTGCCCTTTCCCGGTCTGCTCGCGATGGAGCAGCGCCGCGAGGATCCCCAGCGCCAGGTGCACCCCGGTGCCCGAGTCGCCGATCTGGGCGCCGGTCACGACGGGGGATCCGTCGAACATGCCCGTGGTGCTCATCGAGCCGCCCATCGCCTGGGCGATGTTCTCGTATGCCTTGAAGGCCGCGTAGGGGCCCTCGGTGCCGAAGCCCTTGATGGAAGCCATCACCATGCGCGGGTTGATCTCGTGCACGCGCTCCCATCCGAAGCCGAGCCTGTCCAGAACGCCCGGCCCGAAGTTCTCCATGAGCACGTCGCATTCCTGCACCAGCCGGGTGAAGACCTCCTTCCCGCGCTCGTTTTTCAGGTTCACCGTGATCGAGCGCTTGTTGCAGTTGAGCATGGTGAAGTAGAGGCTGTCGGCCCCCGGCACATCGCGCAGCTGCTTGCGGGTGGCGTCCCCGAAGGGCGACTCCAGCTTGATCACGTCCGCGCCCATGAACCCCAGCAACTGGCTGGAGGTGGGGCCTGCCTGGACGTGGGTCATGTCCAGGATGCGGATGCCGTTGAGTGCTTTGCTCATGGAAGGGTGGCTCCGATTGCTCGTTCAGGGTTGATGGATGGAGGGATGTTCACGATTCACTTGTACATGGTCTGGCGCTTGGTGCCCGGGGCCCATTCGCCGGGATCCACCCAGATGTTGATGACGGCCGACTTGCCGCTGCTGCGCACCGACTCGCGCGCCCGCTGCAGCGCAGGCTGGATCTGCCCCGGATCGCGCACCTCCTCGCCGTATCCGCCCAGCATCTCCGCAAACTTCGAGAAGGGCACGTCGCCCAGCAGATTGCCGACGTTGCCGCGCTCCTGCCCGTACTTGGCCAACTGGCCGTAGCGGATCTGGTTCATGGCCGAGTTGTTGCCGATGACCGCGATGTAGGGGGCGCCGAAGCGGTTGCAGGTCTCCATGTCGAAGGCGGTCATGCCGAAGGAGCCGTCGCCGTAGTAGCAGAGGATTTCCTTGTTCGGATGCGCGAGCTTGGCCGCCATGGCGAAGCCGGTGCCCACGCCCAGCCCGCCCAGCGCGCCCGGATCCATCCAGTTGCCCGGCGCGCGCGGCTTGACCGCCTGCGCGCTGATGGTCACGACGTCGCCGCCGTCGCCGATGTAGACGGTGTCCTCGGTGAGGAACTCGTTCAGCTCCCACGCCACCCGGTATGGGTGGATGGGGTTGGCGTCGGAGAGGAAGAGCGGCATCAGCTTCTCGGTCTTCTGCTCCTCGATCTCGCGCAGATGCTTCATCCAGCCGAGGCGGCGGGCCGGGCCGTCCCCGAGGTTGGTGCTGGCCTCGGCGAGGACCGCCTCCATGATGGCGCCGGGATGGCCCACCAGGCCCAGGTCGACATCGCGGTTCTTGCCGACCGTGCGGTAGTCGAGGTCGATCTGCACAACCGTGGCGCCCGCGGGCAGGCGCTTGCCGTAGCCCATGCGGAAGTCGAAGGGGGTGCCGACGATCACGATCACGTCGGCGTTGCCGAAGCCGGCTCCGCGGGTGCGGTGGAAGTAATGGGGATCGTCGGGGCCGAGCAGGCCGCGCGAGGCGCCGTTGGTGAAAGTCGGGATGTTCAGGGTGCGCACCAGGTCCCAGGCCTCCTGGTGTGCGCGGCAGCCCCACACCTGCTGCCCGAAGAGGATGGCGGGGCGCTCGGACTTGACCAGCAGATCGGCAAGGCGTTCGATGTCGCGCGGATCGCCCACGGACCGGGTCGAGGCCCGGTAGCGGCCCGGTTCGGGGATGGTCGCGCTGCCCAGCGGGATCTCCCGGTCCAGGATGTCGCGCGGGATCTCCAGGTAGCTCGGCCCCGGCGTGCCGGCGAAGCACTCGCGCGCGGCCATCGACACCATGTCCGCGATGCGCTCGGTCGAGCGAACCCCGCCCGCGAACTTGGTGATCGGGCGGGCGATGTTGACGTGGGGCAGATCCTGCAGCGACCCCATCTTGTGCTGGGTGAGCGCGCCCTGCCCGCCGATGTGCAGCACCGGGCTCTCCGACCGGAACGCGGTCGCGATCCCGGTGAGCGCGTTGGTGAACCCGGGGCCGGCCGTGGTGATCACGCACCCGAGCCCGCCGGTCTGGCGCGCGTACCCGTCCGCGGCGTGGGCCGCGACCTGCTCGTGACGCACGTCGATGATGCGGATGTTCTCGTCGATGCACCCGTCGTACGTGTCGATGATGTGCCCGCCGCACAGCGTGAAGACGGTGTCGACGCCCTCGTTGGCCAGTGCGCGGGCGGCCAGGTGCCCGCCCGAGATGACATCTTCGGCGCGGCTCTTGCGCGCCAGGGTGTCTTCGGCGGTCCTGGATTTCAGTGCGGTCGCGGTCGTCATGAACTTCATCCTCCGTGATGGCATGCGAGTCGAGCCCCGCGGGCCTCCCCGCGAGTCCGAGCAAAGCTAGGGAGCGGGTTGCGGCCTGCCAAGGAAGGCCGCGCTCGAACAACCAGGGTCAGGGAACCGCCCCGTAGAGCGCGCCAGCCCGGGGAGTCCTCCGGCGCAGGTCTCGCCTTGCGATGCGGCGGGCGGGCGGATCCGAAGGCTTGGCGGCGCGGGCGAATCACGTTAGCATGTCACCAAATGGTATCTGTGTGAATACCAAATGGTGAGTGCCGATGAGATACGAGAAGCCGGAGGCTCTCAAGCCTCTTCTCGTTCGCGAGGGGGCGGTGGCTATGGTTCGGAGCGGCCTGCCGTTTTCGATGCTGGACGAGGTCGCGGCCGCCGCCGGGGTCGGGCGCCTCGCGCTCGCCCGAGTGATCGGACTGCCCTCCACGACGCTCGCCCGGAGGCGAAAGGCGGAGCGGCTGACGGAGGAGGAGTCGGATCGACTGGTGCGCGTAGCCCGTCTGGTGGCGTTGGTCCACGACATGATGCTGGGCGATGGCAAAGCCGCCCGCCGGTGGCTCGGGGATCCGCACGAGCTGCTTGAGGGCGAGTCACCGCTCGAACGGGCATCCACTGAGGTGGGGAGCCGCGAAGTGGAACAGGTCATCGGACGGATTCGCCACGGGATCTTCAGCTAAGGGTGTGGCGAGCCTGATCCATGGATGGCGACTGGCCGCGCCGGAGTATTCTCGCACCGTCGAAGACATGCTCTCCGGAGACGGCACTCTTCGGAATGGCGGGCGCTGGAGCAGCCCGGGGCGGAGGGTGGTCTACCTGGCAGGCAGTCTGGCACTGGCGAGCCTGGAGCTGCTCGTTCGTCTCCGAGATAGCGATGTGCTGAAGGCGTACCGCAAGCTCCGCGTGGGCATCCCGCCGGATCTCGTCAAGGCGGTGGATCGTCAGCAGTTGCCCGCTGATTGGGCCCGTACGAGCCTGCACCCCGCCACCCAGGGCATCGGCGACCGATGGCTCGCCTCGCTGGAGTCCGCCGTCCTCGCGGTCCCGAGCGCCGTAGTCATCGGCGAGGTCAACTACGTCGTCAATCCCGCCCATCCGGGTTTCTGCAGGCTCGAGCCGGGTGAGATCAGGGAGTACCGCTACGATCCCAGGATCCTGAAGAGCACATGAGCGGCCGCTAACCCTCCCGCACCCTGAGCACCAGCTTGCCGAAGTGGGCGCTCGCCTCCATCTGGCGGTGTGCGTCGGCGGCCTCCCGCAGCGGATAGACCGCATCGATCAGCGGCACGATGCGGCGGGCGGCGAAGTGGGGCATCACGACCCGTTCGAACTCGGCCATGATGTCGGCCTTCTCGGGCACCGGACGCGAGCGCAGCACCGAGCCGATGACGGTGTGTCGCTTGACCATCAGCAGGGCCAGGTTCAGTTCCGCCTTGAGTCCGCCCATCAGGCCGATCACGACCAGGCGGCCGCCGGGCGCCATGGCCTTCAGGTTGCCCTTCAGGTAGGCGGCCCCGATGTGGTCGAGCACCACATCCACCCCCCGCCCCCCCGTGAAGGCGCGCACCGCCGGGGCGAACTCCTCGGCCGTGTAGTCCACCACGTGGTGGACCCCCATCGACCGCACCCGCTCCACCTTGCCGGGCGAGGCGGTCACGATCATGCGCGCGGTCGGCACCAGCGTGCGGCACAGGTGGATGGCGGCCGTGTTCACCCCGCCCCCGCCGCCGTGCAACAGCACCGCGTCCCCGTCGCCGAGGCCGCCCAGCATGAACAGGTTGAGGTACGCGGTCACGTAGGTCTCGCACACGCACGCCGCCTCCTCCCAGGAGAGCGCCTCGGGAACCCGCACCAGATGGCCTTCGTAGGCGCACGCGAACTCGGCGTATCCCCCGCCGGCCACCAGCGTCATCACCCGGTCGCCGGGACCGAAGCGCTCGACACCGGGTCCCGTCTCGCGCACCACGCCCGCCACCTCGAGGCCCAGGATCTCCGATTCGCCCGGGGGCGGGGGGTACTTTCCGTCCCGCTGGCTGACGTCCGCCCGATTGACGGAGGTAGCCACCGCCTCGACAAGCACCTGGCCCGGACCCGGCTCCGGCCTGGGGGCTTCGCCCCAGCGCAACACCCCGGCATCCCCGAAACCGTCCATCAATACGGCCTTCATGGCGTCTCCCTGGGCAAGTTCCGTCTCCCGTGCGCGCCCCTCGCGGAGCCACCGCACGACCCGCCATCCGACTTGACCGGACTTCGGGCGCGCATCATCCTATCCGAAGCCGCCCTACCGTGCGAGCCCGGTGTTTCCGCGTCGCGTGCCGGGAGATGTCGCCGCCCGACGCACTCGCTGTTTAGCATTCCCTCTGGTGGAGGAACCGCATGAAGCTCTTCACGCCCCTGACAGCCGCGTTCGCCCTCGCCCTCCTTCTTCCTGCGTGCGCGCAGGAGGCCGCAGAAGAGGCCGCTTCCGACATGGAGATGGCCGAGTCCGAAGAAATGGCCATGGAACCCGACTGCTTCGTGCGCGGAGACCTGGAGGGCCGGCTCAGCTCGCTCGAGTCCGCCTCCACGTCGTTCGGCGACGTGATGGTCAAGGTCTGCTACGGCGCGCCCCTGCGCAGGGACCCCAACAACCCCGAGGTGACCCGGGAGATCATGGGCGCCCTGGTCCCCTACGACGCCCCCTGGCGCATGGGCGCCAACGAGGCGACCGCGATTTATCTGAGCGCGGGCGCGAGCGTGGGCGGCGTTGCACTGGACGCCGGCGCGTACTCCATCTACGCCACGCCCGCCATGGGCGACTGGACCGTCCACATCAACTCGGTCAACGAGCGCTGGGGCATCCCCATCGGCCCCGACGTGACGGCCAACGACGTGGGCAGCTTCACGGTAACGCCCGGGATGCTGGACGAGGCGGTCGATGAGCTGCGCTACACCTTCGTGGAGGCCGCTGGCGGCGCCGACCTGGTGATGGAGTGGGAGCAGACCAGCATCAGCATCCCGATCCGTTCGGGCTGACCGGAGCCGACCGACCCCCTGTTCGGGAGGCCGCGGCCCCCCGCGGCCTCCCCTCAAGCCACGCGGTCCTGCCCACCGGGGAGCCACTCCGCATACCGCCGGTACGCCGGTTCCGACCGCCCGTACCGGCGGTAGCACTGCTCCGCCAGCCACTGCATCCACTCGTTGAATTTCTCGTCGCCGCTCCGGTCGCGAATCTCGTGCGTCCAGTCCTCGAGCCGCTCCCAGGAGCCGAGCAGCGCGCCGCCCATGAACTCCCACACCAGCTCCAGGGAGACCATGTGGCGATGGGCCATGAGGCCGACCGATTCGAAGGTCAGGCAGACCAGCATGGCCGCATCCTCATACTCGCTTCCGCGCTCGCGAATCTCGGACCCGTCCATCCCCGGCGGAAGGGTGAACACCAGGCGAAGGGCGCGCGCCATGGGGGGATTCTGCAGGGAGCGCGCGAGCTCGATGGCGACCGTGGCGCGCCGCTGGATGCCGTACTGCTGGAGCTGCAGGTAGCCGAAGAGGAATCCCGCGATCACGACCAGAACGCCGACGATCTCCGCGAGATTCCCAAGGGATTCGAGGCTCATGGATCAGTCGGCACCACCGGGAGAGGAAACATCGCGCGCGAGCAAAAAGCTAGTGATCCGGCGAGTCCCTGAACACCTTGCAGCGGGGCGAAGCGCAATCCCTGCCGACGTGCTAGATTTCCGAAACCCACAACACACCCAACGAGGAGAGCCGATCGATGTCAACGTCGAATCCGGGGTTCACCGGCCGTGTCCTGCTGCTCGTGCTGATCGCCTTCCTTCCGGCACTCGGCATCTACCTGTACGCGAACGGCGAGATCCGTGCACTCCAGTTGGCCAATCAGGAGCAGGAGCTTCTGCGCGCTACACGGGAGACGACGGTGGAGTACAACCGGCTCCTCGAAGAGAGCCGCGTACTGCTGGCGACGCTCGCGGAGTTCCCGCAGGTGAACGGGATGCAGCAGCCGGACTGCACCGATCTCCTGGGGCGCGTATTCGACCAGGCCAACCACCTCAACGGGATCTGGGTGATCGGCCTCGACGGGTACGTCGGGTGCGGCTCCGTGCAGCCGGACGGAATCCTCTACCTGGGCGACCGCACCTACTACATCCGCGCGATGAACGAGAATCGCCACATCATCGGCAGCTACCAGATCGGGCGCGTCACCGGGCGGCCGGGCGTCGCGTCGGCCATCCCGATTCCGGACGACAGCAGGATGCCCGCGGGCGTTCTGATCGCGAGCATCGATCTGCGGGCCCTGAGCGAGGTCGCGCAGGACATGGAGTTGCCGGAGTCGTCGACCTTCACGGTGCTCGACCGGGAGGGCCGCGTCCTGGTTCGCTACCCGGCAGGCCAGAGCGAGGGAGACACCATCGGCGCGATGCGCACGGAGGGATTCCCCGAGGCGGCCGACGAGCCCGGCATCGTACACGGCGCCGATCTGGACGGGAGCATGGCGGTCTTCGCGGTCGCGCCGCTTACCGGTGAAGGTGCGACGCCCGAGGGGTACATCGCCATCGGACGTCCCGAAGGCCAGATCAGTTCGGAAGCATCCGACGTCGTGAACAGAACGCTCGGACTGGTGGCGCTCGCCGGCCTCGCCCTGCTGACGGCCGCGTGGATCTTCGGCCGCTACCTTGTGGCAAGGCCGTCCTCGGCAGGCTGACCCGGATGCGCGCGCTGGCGGACGGGTGCTGACCACGCGGACCGGCACCGTCCTTCGCACGGAATGCTCGCCGACGCCCCGCCGCCCGCTCCGGGCCGCGGGGCGTTTCGCGTTGCTGCCCGCGGAGTTCTGCCTGCCCGTTACGCGACCGTGACTCCCTCGCGATGCTGCCGCCACGGGGGTTGTATGATATTTTGCTGGAAGGCATGGAGTTGGCCATCGCGGCCGAAACCGGTTGGAGCCGGGATCCCCCGGTCCCGTCCGGGCAGGACGAACCCGCGAACGGAGTTCGATTCGAGCAAGGCCTTTCGAGGCCGGTATTTCGCACCAGGAGGGTAGCCGATGTTGTCCAGAAGTCGTCTGAATGCAGTTTTCGCGGTGCTGGCCGCCCTGTGCGCCAGTGATCTGGCCGCGCAGCAGGCCGCAACCATAACCGGACGCGTGACCGGGGAGGGAGGCGCCGGCGTCGCCAGCGCCCAGGTAGTGGTTACGCACGAGGTGACCGGGGTCCAGACCGGAGCGCTGTCGGGGAACGACGGCGGGTTCGTGGTGGAAGGAGTTCGTCCGGGCGGACCCTACACCGTCGAAGTGATCATGATCGGCTACGGCCGCCAGTCCGCGACCGGCGTCTCGCTGGAGGCGGGGCAGTCGCTGGCGCTGGACTTCAGCCTGAGCCAGGAGGCGATCGCCTTCGATGCTCTGGAGGTCTTCGCCACCCGGGCCCAGGACCGGCAGACGCCGGTGGCGTTCACGGACGTGAGCAAGACCCAGATCCAGAACCAGTTGGGCTCCAGGGATCTGCCGATGGTGCTCAACGTGACCCCGAGCGTCTACGCGACCTCGCAAGGCGGCGGTGCCGGCGACGCCCGCATCAACGTGCGCGGCTTCAACCAGCGCAACACCGCCGTCATGATCAACGGCGTGCCCGTCAACGACATGGAGAACGGGTGGGTCTACTGGTCCAACTGGGACGGAGTGGGGGACGCCGCCACCAGCATCCAGCTCCAGCGCGGGCTTTCGGCAGTCAACCTGGCCACGCCGTCCATCGGCGGCACCCTCAACGTCATCACGGATCCCGCGGACCGGGGCGGCGGCCTCATGTACAAGCAGGAGTTCGGGCTCGGCAGTCTGGACGACGACGGCGGCTGGGGACTCGGCAACAACTTGCTGAAGGAGACCCTGGTGGTGAACACCGGCCCCATGGGGGCGTTCGCGGCCACGGGTTCCGTGGTGCGCAAGACCGGGGGCGGGATGTACCAGGGATTCACCGGCGGGGACGCCCTGTGGATGGACGCGTGGGCCTACTACCTGGCCACGTCATTCCAATTGAGTCCGAACAACCGGCTCGAGGCCTATGCGGTGGGCGCGCCCCAGCGGCACGGCCAGAACCTGTATAAGCTGAACCTGGCGAGCCTCGACGCGGATTTCGCACGTTCAATGGATGGATTCGACGCCGCGGCCTTCGACGACTATCCGGAAGTGGGCAGAGGACGAAGCCCCAACGTGGCCCCGGTCAGCGCCAGCTACGACGGAATCCAGTACAACAGCACGGGTCCGGACGCGGGACAGCGGGACCGCTTCAACAGCGGGTATCTCAACGAACGGGAGAACTACTTCCACAAGCCGCAGGTCAACCTGAACTGGTACTCCTTCTTCGGCGACGGCCTGAGCCTGTCGACGGTGGGGTATTATTCCGGCGGTCGGGGCGGAGGCACGGGCACATACGGGTCGCTGGCCTGGAATTACGACTACGGCCAGCGGTTCGCCGATTGGGACGCCACCATCGAGCGTAACCGTTCCAACTCCACCGGGTCCCGCGGAATCCTGCGCAACTCGGTCAACAACCAGAACACCCTGGGCGTCATCTCCAAGCTGCGGAAGAGCTTCGAAGGAGGCTTAACCGCCGAGGTCGGCGTCGACTGGCGAACGGCGAACATCGAGCACTACCGGGAGGTGCGCGACCTTCTGGGCGGCGCCTACTACAACGACTGCTTCCGCGGGTGCAGCTCCGACTTCTGG
>JAJEBS010000009.1 GCA_022822425.1 Gemmatimonadota bacterium
CAGATTGGCGAGCAGGTCGTGATATGAATATATGGAGGCGACGCGTTCGCGGTCGGCCTGCGCCATGACGGTCTCCGCCTCGACGAGGTCCAGGAAGCTCGCGGAACCGACGCGATACTGTTCGGTGGCCAGGCGCAGCTGCTCTGCCGCCACCGCCTGGTTGCGCTGCTCGATGAGTTCGGTCTCGTACGCGGTGCGGACGGCCGCCAGACTGGAGGCGATCTGCGCCCGAAGATCCAGTTCCGCGCCTCGCAGCCGATGGCGCGCGTCTTCGCGGGCGGCGCGCGCGCTCTCGACCTGCAACTGCCGGCTGAAGCCCTGGAACACGGGCACGCTCACCGTGAGGGAGGCGCGGGGCGGCTGGCGGGTGAAGTCGAACGGGAACGCGTTGTTCTGCGCGGCGATGGCCTCCGCCTGATCGGGCGTGAAGGCGAAACCGCTGCAATCCTGTGTGGGCAGGGGATCGACCAGGCGCCCGTACACCTCGTTAAGCAGGTGACACTGCTGGCGCTGACCCGTGACCCTGGCCCTGGACTGGCTGATCAGCGATTCCACGCTGGACGCTTCGCGCGTGAACCCGCTCAGCCCCGCACTCAGGGACAGCGAGGGGTAGTAGGACGACCGCGCCATCTTCACGTCGCTTGTGGCAACGGCCTCGTTGGCCCGCTCGGCGACGAGCCCGGGATTGCGCTCGAGCGCCATTGCCACCAGTTCCGCTTCGGACCAGACCGGCTCGCGGACGTCGAACGCGCTTACGACCGTGAATTCCTGTGGCACTTCCGCTCCGAGCATGACCAGCAGCGCGATGCGCGCGTTGCTCACGGCGAATTCGGCCTGCAGCAGCGTGACCTCGGCACGGCCGACCGACACTTCGGCCTGGCGCACGTCGCGCGGGGTCGCCGTCCCCACCTCCAGCTGCCCTTCCGCCAGGCGCAGGTTGAAACGGGCGCGCTCCAGCTCCTGTTCGGCGAGCAGGTACCCCTCCTGCTGGCGCAGAACGTCCAGGTAGAGAATGGTGACGTCGCGAACGAGGTTTGCCTCGGCCTGGTCGATCAACGCGAACGTGGCGTTGCGCGCGGCTTTCTCCCGCCCGGGGCGAAACAGCGACTCCGCGCCGATGGAGTAGCTGACGCCCGCGTTGTAGCTGGAGAAGTAATAGGAGGGCTCGTCGCCGAACCCCAGCTGACTGGTCGTCAGACTTCCGAACTGCTGTTCACCCTTCCCCTGCCAGGAGACGCTCGAACTCAGATTGGCGAACGGCAGCAGATCGCCGTAGGCGGAACGAACCGCCCAGTCGGCGACGCGGGAATCGTTGCGGACCGCCTGAAAGCTCGGGTTCTCGAGCCGTGCGATGCGGATTGCTTCGTCGAGCGTCAGGCTGGAAGGCACTTCCTGCGCTTGCAGCAGGGACGGCGTCCCGCAGCACAGCAGAAGGGTCAGCGCGCACCTGGCAACCGGGATCATCCTGAACACCGTATCGTTCTCCCTTTCGTGGATGGGGGGCCGCCGGCCTGTGTGCGGCCGCGAAACATACGAGCCCGTGTCCGATGGGGTTTCACCGCTTGAGCCGAGGCCGCAGCGGTCGCAACACGCATGGGCACTGCCGGACGCGCCGGGCACGGACGCCTCAGGATCCGGGGCGAGTCACGCGGACAGCGGAATATCCCGTCGAACTCTCGGCGACCCTCAGCACCCTGCCTTCGGCATCGTGCCATGTCTCCCAGCGCAACTCTCCGGCTCGCATCCGGTAATGCCGCGCCGGCATCATCTCGCCGCCGATGCGCAACTCCGCGGTTCCGGCGAAGACCACCTCGGCCTCGGTCTGAAACCCGTCCCGGGGCACGATGACGGGAACGGAGGCGGGACCCGGATCCGCGGGAGGCGCGAGAAAGTGAAAATGATGCGCAACGCCCCGCTCGAGGATCCTGGTGCCGGGGGCGGCCCGGTACTCCTTCACCTGCTCCCCGATTTCGGAGGTGACCCGCGACTCGAAACGGGCGCCGCGGAGTTCGAAGCCGATCTGCCGTGCTCCCTCGCCTCCCACCTTGTTCTGATAGGCGGAGGGCATCCACCCGGGCCCGGCAAGCTCCATGAGGATGTCCATCGTGTTCGCGCCGTCGGGCAGAGCGGCGCGAATCTGTCCCGCGGCGATGACCCGGGTTTCGTCTCCGGCGCCCACCTGGCGGATCGAGAAAGTCTCGGTCCCGATCCCCCTGCCGTTGACGGCCACCTCGAACTCGCCCCGGTCCAGAATGGTGATCTGGGCGGAAGCGCCGCTCGATGGAGGGGATCCGGCGAGGGTGAACAGAAGTACAGAGAGAAGAATGCGTCGCACGGACGGAGCCTCGGTCGCACGTGATCGAAACGACATCCGACTACACCCCAGCCAGGGGACGGATCCTGCAAGCCGATTCCCGCATGTCACTGATGGCAGCGATCGCGGAGCAGCCGCAGTCGTCCCGGTCCGGGCGTTCAGGGGCCCGGAAGCGGATGCGGCACGCGCGCTGACCCGAGCAGCCCGTGGACAGATCCCCTCCGGCATTCGAGCGGCGATGCATCCGCGCTGGACCGCTTCGCTCGGCGTCTTTCGGCCCCGCAGCGCTGCCATCAGGCCTTCGGCGCACTTTGCCGGCCCGGCGCCTCGCCGCTCTCGGGGCAGGGGCGGATTCATCCACGGACCGCCTGGGTCATGAACGGCAATACCTCTTTGTCTAGGGACCTTCGGCGGGCCGATGGCCGGTCCCGGCGGTCCGCCGCGAGCGCGCTGTTCTGGCTGAGCGTGGGGGCGCTGGCGGTATGGACGCGCTGGTCCGCGCCCGGATGGCTGCTGTTGAGCGCGCTGGCGGGTGTTCCGGGCGTGTTCCGGATGCTGGCGCGCCGGTCCGGTCGCAATCCCTGGACGCTCGCCGCCGCCCTTGTCCTTCTGGCCGGGATCGCGAGCGGGATTCTGGGTTCCGCGCGCTTCGCGCTGGTGGCCGGCGACTGGGACCGTTTCCGGAGCGGACGCGAGGCCCGCCTGGAAGCGGCCCTCGATCGGCGTTTCGAGACCCTGATCGACCGCGGAACGGCAGCGGTCTCCCGGGTCGCCGGCCGGGAGTTCGACGGGGGCTCGCCCGGCTACTGGGCATTTCTGGAAGACGTCAGGCGCGAAGCCGATTTGCACGCAATCGCGGTATTCGACGCGCGCACGGACCTTGTCGCCTGGGCAGGCAATCATCAGGGGGTGGTGCCCCTCGATGCGCGCTCCGGCTGGGACCGGTACGTATTCGGCCAGGGGCCGGTCTACAGCTATCTGTACTTCACCGAACGGGTCGGCGCGAGCGGCGCGACCGCGGTGGCCGCCGCGCTGCTCCAGAGCGACATGCCCCCCGATGTACCCGATGAGGAGGCCGCCTTTGCCACCCGATTCCAGGCCGACGTCGGCAGGGCGATCCGGATCACGCACTCGGAACAGGCGACGGGTCCGGCCATACGCGACTTCAACTGGCAGGGGCGGACACTCTTTTCCATCTCCTCCGAGGAGGTGACGCAGGGGGAGGCGTTCGAGTCGGTTCGCAGGGCATGGAGCCGGGTGGTCGCCGGCCTCGCGGTGACGGCCTGGGTGCTGCTGCTCATCGGCCTCAGGGCCACGCCGTATCACGCGGTTCTGGCGGCGGCGACCCTGGCACTGCTGGCGACCGTCCTTCCGTTCGGCGATCTGCTGGGCGTCTCCGGACTGTTTTCGCCCGCTCGGTTCCTTCTCCCCGGGACCAGCGAGGGCACGCTCGGCCGCGTGTTGGCGCTCGGGCTGGCGGGGGCGTTCATCGCGGGTCTTCTGCCCGGGGGCGTCCGCGGACGCGGCGCTCCGCTGGTCGGCGGAGCTCTCGCCGGCGTCGGGTTCGCCGCGGTGATTCACTGGTTCGCGCTCGCGCCGACGACCTCGCAACTGGGTGGAGGGACGGACTACTGGCTGGTCTATCAGTGTGCGGTGACCTCCGTGCTGGTCGTCGTGGCGGCTCTGGCGCTTCGACTCGCCACCCGACCCGCGCCGGCGTCGGCGCGACCGTCCCTGGTCGCGGCCGGTCTGCTTCTGGCACTGGTGCTCGGCCTGCTGGTGAACGGCGTGTCCCTCGGTTCGCCCCCCACCCCCGCATGGGCGGGTGCGCTGTGGGCGCTTCCGGTGGCTCTGGTCGGCATGGGCCGATTACCCGCCACAACCTGGCGCGGCTCGATTGCGACGGCAGCGGCCGCGGTCCTGCTCGCCGCGAGCGCAGCCCTGCCGTTCACCTGGGGCGGGCGCGTCGCGGCGCAGCGGCAGGTGGCCGAGGAGCGCCTTTCCACCCTCGGGAACCAGGTGAATCCCTATCTGCAGTTCCTCCTCGAGGGGTTGTCCGAGAGAACGGATTCGCTGTTTGAGAGCGGAGCTCGCGGCACCGGACTTCTCTACGGCACCTGGCGCGCGAGCGGTCTCGCCCAGGAGGGCGTCGCGGCCTGGATCGACCGATGGACCCCCGGCGGGCTGCCGAGCGACGCCCTGCGCATCGGCGTCTCCGATCCCCGTCCCTCGATCGTGGACGACTATCTGGACGAAGCCGCTCTCGGAGCCACGGTGCTGCGACTTCAGTCGGAGGATGTCCACTACCTCGGTCTGGCGGTGCTGCCGGACCGATCGGTGATCACCGTTGCGGTTCCGCCGCGGCGAGGCTTCGGCACGGCCCTGTTCCCGGACGTGCCCTTCGGGCAGGATCGGGGAGACGAGGGCACCGTCACCCTCCTGCCGCTCAACGAAGACGACCCTTCGCCAGCGGCGGAGGCCCCGCGGTGGGAGCGAACCTCGCAGGGATGGCAGGGCGAACAGACCATCCTGTTCCCCGAGGGATGGTACAGCGCACACTACGAGGTGGAACTCCCCGGAACCGCCGTGCTGGTGGCGGGAACCGTGCTCGTCCTGCTGCTCGATCTGCTGATGGCAGCCGGTCTGTGGGGCATTGGCTGGTGGAGCAGCCGAGGGCGCCTGCCCGCGCCGATCCGGCTGGGTCCCGGGACGGGCCGCAGCTTTCGGGTGCAGGTCACGTTCGCCCTCTTCCTGTTCTTCCTCATCCCCGCCTTCGCGTTTGCGGCCATCGCCTCCCGGACCCTGGACGGGGCCGTGGTCCGGACGGCCGAAGCGCTGGCGGACCGTGCGGTGGCGGATGCCGCCGAGGACTTTCTCGCCGTACAGGGGCAGGTAGGGCTGCTGCCCACCAGTACGGGCACGGTCCTTCTTCTCTATCAGGACGGAGAGCTGATCCGGAGTTCCCGGCCGGCATTCCTCGAGCTGGGCGTCCAGTATTCCTGGCTGCCGGCGCAGATCCATCGGTCGCTCGCCGACGGCGACGCAGTGCTCGTGCACGCGAACGTGCGTCGCTGGGGCGGGGAATACGTGCTGGCGTATCGGCGACTTCAGACCGGGCAGGTGCTGGCCTCGGCGGCCCCGCTGGATGCCGGCGCTACGGCCTTCGAACAGAACGATCTGGTCCTTCTGCTGGCGTTCGCTGTCGTCACGGGCATCGCGCTCTCGCTGGGTCTCGCGCTCCTGGTGGGCCGTCGGCTGGCGCATCCGATTCGCACCCTCCGCCTGGCGTCGGAGCGAGTGGGGGAGGGGAACCTGGAGGTGCGGTTGCCGGAGACGCGCACCGATGAGTTCGGCACCGTGTTCCTGGCGTTCAACCGAATGGTACAGAGGCTTCATCGGGCGCGCGGCGCCCTGGTACGCACCACGCAGCGCACGCAGGCCATCGTCGACGAAGCGGCGACCGGGGTGATCGCGCTGGATCAGGCGGGGGCGGTCACCCTGGTGAATCCGCAGGCCCAGGCGTTGCTGGGGGCCTCGGTAGGGCAGGGAGAACCGTTGCCGGCCACCCCGGGACTCGCACGCGACCTGTCGCGCTGGGTGGAGCGCTTCTATCGCGAAGGGGGCGAGGGAGCCGATCACGAATTCGAGTTGTCCGGAACCGAACTTCCGTCCGCCGCCCCCGGTTCCCGGGACCCCTCGCGCCGGGTGCGGGTGCGGGCACGCCGCATCACGCGCGACGGACCCTCGCGGGGCGTCGTGCTCAGCCTGGAGGACGTGACCGACGAGCTGCGCAGCGAGCGTATCGTGGCCTGGGGACAGATGGCTCGTCAGGTGGCTCACGAAGTCAAGAATCCGCTTACGCCGATCAAGCTCAGCATCGAGCACGTCCGTCGCGCCTGGCAGGACCGGCGGCGCGATTTCTCCGAGATTCTCGAGCGCAATGTGGACTCGATCCTTCGCGAGATCGATCGTCTCGCCGAGATCGCCCGCAGTTTCTCACGCTACGGATCCCCCCGGAAGGCGAGCGAACTCCCCCTGGAAGGCGTGCGCCTGGATACGGCGGTGGGGGAGATCCTCGCGCTCTACCGCAGCAACGAGCAGGGAATCGTCATAGACACCGTCTTCCCGGCCGACCTTCCCCCGGTCCGTGCCCGGGAGTCGGAGTTCAAGGAGGTCCTGATCAACCTGCTCGAGAACGCGAGGGAAGCCGTCAAGCCCAGCGGCCACGTCCACATCAGAGCCTCCACCGAGGATGGGAAGGTGTGCCTTCAGGTCAGCGACGACGGACGCGGCATCGAGCCGGAGCTGTTGGGCCGCATCTTCGAACCGAGATTCTCCACCAGCTCCACGGGGACGGGTCTTGGCCTCGCGATCGTGCAGCGGCTGGTGCGTTCCTGGGGCGGCCGGGTGTGGGCCGAGAGCACGCCGCGGGTCGGCACGACGATGTCCATTCGCTTCGTGGCATGGGAGCCGGCGCCGCGCCCGCTGGTTCCGGCTGCAGGCACTGGACTGGCAGTGCCCAACCCGCAAGATTGAGTGCGGACCGGCCCGGAGTCGGCAAGGGTTCGCGACAACGGCCTGCACATCACCTCCGATCCCGGCACATCATCCCCATCCGCGATTCCGCCACGGACACACGCCGATCCCCCCTGCATCGCCCGGGGACGGGACCCTCACTCGCGCAGCTCGACGCCGGCGAAATGCAGGCCTGGGTAGTTGCCAGGAGCGACAAGATCGTCGCCCGCTGGCTCTCCGAGGTCACCAAGCGGTTTGAACGGCGACCGCAACAGCTCATCGAGCTGCTCCGTGATTTCTACGAAACCTTCGTCAGCATCCTTCCCGAAATCCTGGGGCCCTACCGGCGCAGGGTGCGGCCGGTCTGGCAGGAAGCCGCGAATCTCTACGGCGAACTCGCGGCCGAGCGGGGATTGGTGGCGGGTGAAGTGATCGAGGAGTTTCAGGTTCTTCGCGTGTCCATCATCCGTGTCCTCTACGCGGAGCCGCGCATGCCCCCTGACGTGGTGCCGGGGATGCGTGAGGTGCTGCGCCTGAACCGGCTCGTGGACCAGGGCGTCACGCATGCGGCCATCGGCTACACCGACAGCCTGGTCTCCGCGCTGGTCGCCGGTCCGGGCGTTCCGGAATCGGTGACGGAGGAACTGCTCACCCGGGTCGCGGAGCAGCTTCGAGCGATCCGAAGCGAATTCCGCGACATCGTGGGAAGCGGCCGCGGCTGAAGGCCATGCGATCTTCCGACGCCGACCCTCCGGCCCCGGCTGTCGCGGAGCTGGGGGACATGCCTCCCGGGGAATTCCTGGTCCACGGGCGGCACATCCTCGAATGGATCTCGGAATACCTCGGCTCGGCCGGACGATATCCGGTTCTGGCCCGCGTGCGCCCGGGCGAGGTGCGCGCCTCCCTGGCGCCTTCGCCTCCCTTGGAAGGCGAGCCCCTAGGGGACATCCTGCGGGACTTCGAGGAACGGGTGGTTCCGGGCCTCACGCACTGGAATCATCCGGGTTTCCTGGCGTACTTCGCGAACACGGCTTCCTCCCCGGCCATTCTCGGCGAATTGCTGGCCGCGGCGGTCAACGCGAACGCGATGATCTGGAGGACATCTCCCGCTGCAACCGAGGTGGAAGGCCTGACGGCGGACTGGCTCCGGCAGCTGCTCGGCCTCCCCGAGAGCTTCGCCGGATTCATCAACGACACGGCTTCGCACAACTCCCTGTACGCCCTCGCCGCTGCGCGTGCGCGGACGTTTCCGGAGGCGGGAGAGCAGGGGCTTCACTCTCTGCCGCCCGGGAGGATCTACGCCTCGGAGCACGTCCACTCCTCCATCGACAAGGCCGTCGTCACGCTCGGGCTGGGCCGCCGGGGCATGTGCCACCTGCCCGCCGACGACGGGTACCGGATGAAACCCGGAGCCCTGCGCGCCGCGATCGAGGAGGACCTGGCCGCCGGGGTGCGTCCGGTGGCGGTGGTGGCGGTCGCCGGCACGACTTCGACGGCGAGCATCGATCCCCTGCCGGAGATCGCCCGGATCTGCGAGGAGCACGGGATCTGGATGCACGTCGACGCAGCGTACGCGGGCGTGGCGGCGATCGTGCGGGAGCTCCGCCCGCTGCTGGCCGGGTGGGAGCGTGCCGACTCCATCGTGCTCAACGCGCACAAGTGGCTCTTCACGCCGATGGACTGTGCGCTCCTCTATTGCCGGCGTCCCGAGGCTCTCGCCGACGCGTTCTCCCTGGTGCCGCCCTACCTGCGTACCCCGGAAGCGGACGAGGCGCGTGACCTGATGAACTACGGCGTGGCGCTCGGCCGCAGCTTCCGCGCGCTCAAACTCTGGTTCGTGCTGCGCTACTTCGGCGGCCGCGGGCTTGCCGACCGGCTTCGCGAACATCGTCGTCTGGCGCGCCAGTTCGCGGGGTGGGTGCAGGCTTCGGATCGGTGGCAACTGATGAGTGCGACGTTGCTGGGCCTGGTCGTCTTTCGATACCGCGATCCGGAGATGGGACCCGACCGGACCGACCAGGCCAACGAGCGCATCCTCGACGCGGTCAACGCCTCCGGAGACGTCTTCCTGTCGCACACGGTCCTCGATGGGCGCTACGTCCTGCGGCTGTCGGTCGGCAACCTGCGTACCCGGCGCGAACATGTGGAACTCGCGTGGCGAAGGCTCGAGCGGGAGGCGGCGCGACTGGGCTAGACGTGCCACCCGCGCGCCGTTGCGGCCATCTCGCGGGCTCGTTATCTAATGGGGGGTTTTTCCCCGGGAGGCGCCGTCGGGACGGGTCTCCGGACCCCCTAAAAGGGGCACATTCTGACATTCCAGCGGAGAGGCGGATGAGGGTTTGCGTACTGCGGGAGAGCCGTGCGGGAGAGCGCCGGGTGGCGCTGGTTCCCGCTGAAGTGGCCGCGTTGGCGAAGGTGGGCATCGAGGTCGCGGTCGAGTCCGGTGCGGGAGAAGAGGCCTCCTTCCTCGACGATGCCTTCCGCGAGGCGGGCGCATCGGTGTGCGAGAGTGCCGCCCGGGCTCTGGAAGGCAGCGACGTGGTCGTGAAGATCAATCCGCCTTCCACCGGCGCCAACGGAAGCGCCGACGAGGTCGCCGCCCTGCCCGAAGGCATCGTGCTCATCTCGTTCGTCTCGCCGGTAGCGAACCTGGAGCTCGTACGCCGCCTGGCGGACGCCCGCGTGACGACACTGGCCATGGACCAGGTGCCCCGTATCACTCGGGCGCAGAAGATGGATGCCCTCTCCTCGCAGGCCACGGTGGCCGGTTATCGCGCTTCGCTGCTCGCGGCGACCCACCTGGGCAAGTTCCTGCCCATGTTCATGACCGCCGCGGGAACCATACCCCCCGGCAAGGTGCTGATTCTCGGCGCCGGCGTGGCCGGACTTCAGGCAATCGCGACCGCTCGCCGCCTTGGCGCCGTTGTCGAAGCCTTCGACATCCGCCCCGCGGTCAAGGAGCAGGTCCAGAGCCTGGGCGCCAAGTTCCTGGAGGCCGAGCTGGACGAGTCCGCCGAGGACGAGGGCGGCTACGCGCGCGCTCTCTCGGAGGAAAAGCACCAGCAGGAGCTCGAGCTCATCGGAGGACGGCTGCCGGATACTGATGCGGTCATCACCACCGCCAACATTCCCGGTGCACGGGCGCCGGTTCTCATCACCTCGGCCATGGTTGCGACCATGCGTCCCGGATCGGTCATCATCGACCTCGCGGGCGAGTCCGGCGGAAACTGCGAGTTGAGCGAGCACGGAAAGGTGGTGGTCCACGACGGGGTGATCATCGCCGCTCCGGACAACCTTCCCAGCGAGCTGCCCACGCACGCCAGCCAGATGTACGCGCGCAACGTGACCTCCTTTCTCCAGGACATCGTCGAGGACGGAGAACTCAAGCTCGACTTCGAGGACGAGGTGGTTTCCGGATCGTGCGTGACGCACGCCGGCGAGGTGGTGCACGCCCGCGCTCTGGAGCGTCTGTCGAGTTGACTTGGACCACGGCCCCAACCAGCCGGACCCGCCGGCCGACCCTGTCCCGCCCGCCGGTGGCGGCACGGCCCGCGCGCCCATCCCCCAGGAACCCCAACCCAGCGGAGAACCCATGGGTGAGTTGATGATCGGTCTCTACGTGTTCGTTCTGGCCGTAATGGTCGGATTCGAAGTCATCACCAAGGTGCCCCCGACGCTGCACACGCCGCTCATGTCGGGAGCCAACGCGATCTCCGGCATCGCCGTCATCGGCGCGCTGGTGGTAGCCGCCCAGGCGGGCGAAACCACCGGGCAGGTGCTCGGCGTGGTGGCGATCGTCATGGCGATGGTCAACGTGGTCGGCGGCTTCATGGTCACCGACTGCATGCTTGAGATGTTCAAGCCCGGTCAGAAGAAGTAGCGTCGGGCCCTGACCGCCCGGGTGGGTGCTGCGCGCCCGCCACCCAGCAAACTCCCATGCATACCCGGATTTCCGAGGAGTCACGGTGAACCCCGATACCCTGCTGCAACTCGTCTATCTTCTTTCCGCGACCCTCTTCGTGTTCGGGCTCAAGCGGTTGGGCTCGCCCGCCACCGCCCGCCAGGGCAACCGCATGGCCGCCCTCGCCATGCTCGTCGCAATCGTCGCGACCCTGGTCGAGCAGGAGATCCTGAACTGGCAGCTCATCGCCCTGGGGATCATCCTGGGATCGCTCGCCGGTGCGATTGCGGCGCGCACGGTCAGGATGACCGACATGCCGCAGATGGTCGGGATCTTCAACGGTCTCGGGGGCGGGGCTTCCGGGGTCGTGGCGGCAGCCGAGTTCTTCCGGCTGGGCGGCGGAAACCTCGGCGTGGAGGCCGGGATCACCATTCTCCTGTCGACCCTGATCGGAACGGTGACGCTCTCGGGCAGCTTCATCGCCTTCGGAAAGCTGCAGCGCTTCATCTCCGGGGCACCGCTCACGTTCCCCTTCTCCAGAACCCTGAACGCCCTACTCTTTGTCGCGATTCTGGTCATCGCCGCCATGCAGGTGACGGGTGAGGCGACGGTGACGATGTATCTGGTGCTGACCGGGCTCGCCCTCGTGCTGGGGATCCTGCTGGTCACCCCCATCGGCGGCGCCGACATGCCGGTGGTGATCTCGCTTCTGAACTCGTACTCGGGACTGGCGGCGTCGGCGGCCGGATTCGTGCTCGGCAACATGATCCTGATCATCTCGGGGGCGCTGGTGGGCGCCGCCGGACTGATCCTCACCAACCTCATGTGCAAGGCGATGAACCGGTCGCTGGCCAACGTCGCCTTTGGCGCCTTCGGCGCGGCCGACTCCACCGGGGGCAGGATCACTCCCGGAGAGGGGAAGACCGTGCGGGACGTGGACGCGGAACAGGCGGCCATGGTGCTCGCGTACGCCCAGTCCGTGATCGTGGTCCCCGGCTACGGCCTCGCGGTCGCCCAGGCGCAGCACGACATCCGCAAGCTCTCGGACCTGCTCCAGGAACGGGGCGTCAGCGTAAAATTCGCCATTCATCCGGTGGCGGGGCGCATGCCCGGGCACATGAACGTGCTGCTCGCGGAAGCCGACGTGCCCTACACCCAGCTCTTCGATCTGGACGAGATCAACGACGAATTCAGCACCACCGACGTGGCGCTGATCGTGGGAGCCAACGACGTGGTCAACCCCGACGCGCGCGATCCCTCCTCGGTGATCGCCGGCATGCCCATCCTGGACGTCGATCGGGCGCGCAACGTCATCGTCATGAAGAGGAGCCTGAGCCCGGGCTTCGCCGGGATCGACAACCCGCTCTTCTATCTCGACCGGACGATGATGTTCTTCGGAGACGCCAAGGGCTCGATGGTGGACCTGGTGCGCGAGACCAAGGAGGTCTGACGCTCGCGGGCTGCCGCTCGTCCGGCACGACTTCTGCAGAGAGTATTCCAGATACCCTCCCGGGACGATCCTCGGCGGGGCATGGGTCCCTGGTGCGCGGAGGTGTGAAGATGCGCGGCATGCGTTTCGTTCTGTTGCAGTTGGCGGCGATCACGGCTCTGGCCGGGCACGCGCGCGCGCAGGTGTTCGAAGAGCCCGTCCCGCAATGGTTCCTGGGCCTCGGCGGGATCATCAGCGAGCCGCAGGGAGAGTTTGCCGAGGCCGTGGGAACGGCGCCGGGCCTGGCCGTCAACGTCCGCTACAACCCCTCCGGGGGGGCGGGATTCGGCCTGCGCGCCGATTTCGGCTTCATCCGCTACGGGTCCAATACCCAGCCCGCCTGCTTCAGCGTGACCGTGGGGTGTCGGATCCAGCTGGACGTCGTGACGGCGAACGACATCCTGTTGTTCAGTCTCGGCCCCGAGTGGGTACTGCCCGGCGGGCCCGCGAGGCCCTACGTGACGGGCAATGTCGGGCTCGCCCACTTCTACACGCACTCGTACGTGAAGGGCGTGGATGAGCACGACGAGGATGGGTTCGGCGAGACGACCAACTTCAAGGATACCTCGCTGGCCTGGCGCGCGGGCGGGGGAATCCTCCTGAGGCTGGTCCGCGGAGAGGCCTTCCTGGATCTGGATCTGGGAGCATTCTACCATCGCAACGGGGTGGCCGAGTACCTGACCGAGGTCGATATCGAGGATCTTCCCGGAGGGGGCATCAACATCTTCCCGCGCCTCGGCGAGACCGACTTCCTCTCGTTCCGCCTCGGCGTCTCCTTCGGCCTGAGCAACCCGGGCCCGTAGCCGCAGAGGGCCGGACCATCGGCCTGTAACCGGGCGTTCCCATCGCGCCATGGGAACGCCCCCGCAACGTCGCCACCTTTCTCCGGCGCGGGGATCGTCCCCGTCTTCCGGCAGGACGTGAAGCATGGTTGCGGGGGGGCAATGTTCACTCAGGTCCGTTCGGCCGCCCTGAGCGGAGTCGACAGCTTTCCGGTCAGCGTCGAGGCGAGTCTCACGTCCGGCCTCCCGTCGTTCTCGATCGTCGGTCTCCCGGCCGGGGCGGTGCGTGAAGGCCGCGAACGCGTGGCCGCGGCGCTTGCCAGCGTGGGGTTCCCGATTCCGCATCGCCGGCTGACGATCAACCTGGCGCCCGCCGATGTGCCCAAGACCGGTAGCGCGTTCGATCTTCCCATTGCCATCGCCGTTCTGGTCGTGGCCGGCCACCTGCGGGCGGAAGAAGCCGATGACCTAGTGTTTGTGGGCGAGCTGGGGCTCGACGGCGAACTGCGCCCGGTTCGGGGGGCGCTCTCCATCGCCAACGGCTGCCGCGGGATGCAGGGTCTGGTGCTTCCTTCGGCGAACGCGCGCGAGGCGGCGGTGGCGGGGGCCGTGGAGGTGATCGGGGCATCGTGTCTGCCGGAAGTGATCCGGCATCTGACCGGGGGTGACCCCATCGCTCCGGCCTCCGTGGACGGCCTCGCGCTCCTGGGCGATGACGCCGGGGACGCACCGGATCTGGCCGACGTCCGGGGTCAGGCCCATGCGAAGCGCGCACTTCTGGTGGCGGCCGCGGGAGGGCACAATGTGCTGCTGACCGGCCCGCCCGGAGCGGGGAAGACCATGCTTGCGCGGCGGCTTCCGGGAATCCTCCCGCCACTCGCGCTGGGGGAGGCGGTGGAGGCGACGAAGGTCCACTCCGTGGCCGGACGCCTGCCCTCGGGAGAGGCGCTTGTGACGCGCCGCCCGTTCCGCGCCCCCCACCACACCATCAGCGACGCGGGGCTGGTCGGCGGTGGCCGCATTCCCCGGCCCGGCGAAGTCAGCCTGGCCCACGAGGGGGTGCTCTTTCTCGACGAGCTTCCGGAGTTCCGCCGGCACGTGCTCGAAGCCCTGCGACAGCCTCTGGAGGACGAGGTCGTTACGATCTCACGTGCCAGTCAGGCGGTGACCTACCCTTGCCGCTTCACCCTGATTGCCGCGATGAACCCCTGTCCGTGCGGGTTTCACGGCGATGGATCGGGACGCTGCTCCTGTGCCGAGGTCGCAATCCGCCGCTATGGAAACCGGGTTTCCGGACCGTTGCTGGATCGGGTCGACCTCCATGTGCACATCCCGGCCGTGCCGATCGGGGAACTCCAGGGGCGGAATGCGGGGATGGCGAGCCCGGAAGCTCGCGCTCAGGTCGCGCGTGCCCGGAGCCGGCAGCGGCAGCGGGAGAGCCGGAACGGGACCACGCTCTGCAACAGCCGACTCGCACCGGAGGAGATGCGACGCTGGTGCATCCCGGGGGCGGAGGGCCGCCGGCTGCTGCGGAGAGCGGTGCGTGCTCTGGGCCTCTCCGCGCGCGGCTATCACCGCATTCTGCGCGTGGCCCGGACCATCGCCGACCTGGGCGCGAGCGAGCAGGTGCGTGCTTCGCACGTCGCGGAGGCCATCCAGTACCGGCGCCCGGTCGATGAGTCCGGGTTGGCGAGCGGGGTCGATGTGGAGAGCTAGGCGGGAGGGTCGGGAGTCCGCGGGCGGCTGCCTATTTCCCCTTCACCCGCGGGAGGACGATGGTGAACTCCGTGAACTCGCCCTCTTCGGTGTCCACGGCCAGCTGCCCTTCGTGTTCGCGGACGATCTCGTGGGAGATCGACAATCCCAGGCCAGTGCCCTGGGTGCCCGACTTGGTGGTGAAGAAGGGATCGAAGATCTTGCGCACGACGCTCTCGGGCATGCCGGTGCCGTTGTCCCTCACCTTGATGCACACGGTGTCGCCCCGCCCCTCGGTGGATACGAGCAGGGTGGGGGAGTACCCGCGGCCTTCCGCTTTGCCGCGCATCTGGGTGGCCTGACAGGCGTTGGTGACGATGTTCAGGATGACCCGGCTGAGATCGCGGGCGATACCGTCGACGCGGCCTGCCTCGGGGTCGAGTTCGCGGGTGATGGTCACGTTGAAGGTGGCGTCGGTGCCGCGCATCCCGTGGTAGGCGAGCTTGGTGTATTCCTCCACCAGCAGGTTGATGTCGATGGACTCGATCTGGCCGGCCTCGTCGCGGGAGTGGGCCAGCATGCCGTCGACGATGCGGTTTGCCCGGTCGCCGTGCTCCTTGACCTTGGAGATGTTGAGCTGGAGGTCGCCCAGGATTTCGTCCACGATTTCGGTCAACTCTTCATCGCCGGCGGCGGCGAGCGGTCCCACGCCATCACCATTGCCGCTCTCTCCTTCCATGCCGAGTTCCTCGCGCAACTCGTCGATCAACTCGACGGAGAGCGCCGCGAAGTTGTTGACGAAGTTGAGCGGGTTGCGGATCTCGTGGGCCACGCCCGCCGTCAGCGCCCCAAGCGACGCCAGCTTCTCCTGGGTGATGACCTGTTCCTGCGTGCGCCGCAGCTCGTCGAGCGTGCTCTCAAGCTCGGCGTTCTTGTCCTGGACCTCGGTGGCAAGTGCCTCCACCAGGTTCAGGCGCTGAACTTCGATGGCGTGCTGGCGGAACACCTCGAGGGCGCCCGCCATGTCGGTGACCTCGTCGTTGCCGGCAATCTCAAGCTTCGCTTCCAGTTCGCCGCGCGACATGCGGCGCATCACGTCGGAGAGGTGGCGCAGCCGGACCAGCAGGCGCTCACCGAAGAACTTCCAGCCTCCGAAGACGGCCGCCAGCACAGCCAGGACGTTGACCGCAAGGATCGTCCACCAGCCGATCTGCAGGAGAGTGGCCGACCGGTCCGCCGCCTCCCGGGTCGAGATCTCCGCATTCTCCACCAATGGCTGAACGAGCGCGGCCAGGTCGTTGGTGGTCGCTTCGTTCAGGGCCAGATACTCCTCGGACTCCGCCAGCTCGGCCAGTTCGAGGGTGCGGATGGTGTAGATTCCGCTGGCGGCCGAGTAGAGTTCCCCGAGACGCTCGAAGGAGGGCCGCAGCAGCGCTGCCGTCGCGGGCAGCAGGTCATCCAGGTCACTCTGGAGGTTGCCCATGGCGGCCGTTACCCGCTCCCGGTTGGTCTGCAGGAGACCCGGGTCGTCCTGGGTAAGGGCCCGCTGGATGAGCAAGGCGACCTCGTTCTGATTCGTTTGGTAATTGAGCAGCCCTCTGTACTGGTCCAGCTGCTCGGGCGCGTTCCTGGCTGAAGTCGGCGCGGGCTGGTCCGTGAGTTCCCGCAATCCCGTTGCCATGAAGAAGTCCTGATCGTCGATTGCGGCGACCAGGAGGAGCTCGGCTCCCAGCGTGAGCTCCAGCACCTCGCGCTCGAGGTCGCCGACCCGGGCGCGATAGGTCAGGCGCCTGGCCACCGATTCCCGGATGAGGTCGATGCTCCCCACCAGATTGGAGGCCAGGACAACCACCGAATCCTGCAGCGCGCCCTGCATGCCGGTACCGGTCATTTCTCCGAGCCGGGTCAGCAGGAATTCTTCCTCGCGCATGACATCGGCTTCGACCAGCGCCAGGTCCTCCGGCGTATCCGCCGCGATCAGCCTGGGCGACGCGCGCACCAGCTCGGAACTGCTGCGCGCCACGTCGAAGGCGGCGATCATGCCCGGCATATAGGTGCCGGTGACTTCCCGCTGGCTCGCGTTGACGATCGTCATGAGACCCAGCGCCAGCACGCTCGCCACCAGAGTCAGGGACACGCCCCCACCCAGCCCCACCCAGATCTGGCTCGCGATCCCGAAGCGGTTTCCCGTGGCTTGCCGGACCCTGGCGCCCCATCCGGACGGCAGCTTTGCCAGAACCCACTCGAAGGTGGAATGGATTCTGGAGTCCAGACCCTCCTGAATCGGAGGAGTCATCGCGACAGCCGCTCCATGGCCCGGAAACGGCCAGCCTGGATCCGGGTCAGAAACACGCGGTCCGAGCCCTGGTTGTCGCGCACCCCGTACTCCACCTCGAACCCGCCCAGATCGATGAGCCCTGCTTCCCGAAGCGTCTCGAGGAAGCTCTCCCGGGTCGGTGCCGGGCCCGTCCGGTCCAGCCCTTCGGCGATCAGGAGTCCGGCCAGATAGCCCTCGAGCGAGACGAAGCCGGGGCTCGCATCCGGGTCGACCGCTGCCAGCGCCTCGTGGTAGCGGGCCACCACGGGAACGGAGGTGTCCTGGGGAAAGGGGACGACCTGCGTGACCACGACACCCTCGCCCGCCGCCCCCAGTTCGTTGAGCAACGCGTTGCTGCCCACGAACGAGATGTTCACGAAGATGGCGTTCACGCCGATGCGGCGCGCCCACCTGATGAACGTGGCCGCGGGTTGATATGCGCCGATGATGATCACGGCCTGGGGGTTGCCTTCCCGAATATTGAGAAGAGCGCGCTTCACCGCGGTGGTGTTGCGGACGTACGCTCCCTCGGCCACCAGCACCATGTCGCGCCTGCCCAGAGCGCGGCGCATGCCGGTCAGCCCGGCGTTGCCGTAATTGTCGTCCTGGTACAGGACCGCGAAGCGCGTAAAGCCGAGGTCCGTGGTGAGGCGCTCGACCATCTCCTCGGTTTCCTGGTAGTAGGATGCGCGCAGGTTGACCACGAAGTCGCGGTTCTCACGCAGGAATTCCGCACCCGTGAACGGCCCGATGTAGGGTACGCCCGCGGCGCTCGCGACCGGTTCCGCCGCGGTGGAGGTGGGAGTGCCCACCGCGCCCACCAGTCCGAACACTCCCTCGGCGATAAGCGCGTGCGTGTTGTCGGAAGCGGCTTCGGGCTCGTATCCGTCGTCACGCGAACGAAGCCGAAGCATCCGCCCCTGGACACCCCCGCGCCGGTTGGCTTCCTCGAACGCCGCGAGAATCCCGAGCCTCATGTTGGATCCGAGTTCGCTCGTGGGGCCGGTGAAGGCGGCCGACTGCCCGAACACGATCGAATCCGCGAAGACGCCCTCCGCTTCCGACTGGGCCGCCAGTGGCGAGCCCGGCAGAAAGCCGACCACGATCCCCAGAAGGACCCCGCGCGCAACGCGGCGAGGCGTCAGGGCATGGGTCGCCGATGTTGCACCCCCGCACCCCGTCCCGCATCTCATCAGTCCCCTCCGTATCGGAGCGCCAGGCAGGTCAGGTCGTCGGACTGGGGTGCGCCGTCGGCGTGCACATGGACGGCATCGACCACCTGGCGCGTCATGTCCTCGGGGTCCGTACCCGCCGCCTTCCTCAGGACTTCCAGCAGCGTGTCGTCCCCGAACTGGTTGCCGGCCTCGTCCATCGCTTCGGTCACGCCGTCCGTGTAGAAGAAGACGACGTCGCCCTCCTCCAGCTGCATCGAGTGTTGCTGATAGGGGAATTCGTCGATCACGCCGAGGACGATGCCGCTGTCCCCCGGCAGCCACGTCACCTCGCCCGAAGGCTTGACCAGACAGGGGAGGTTGTGGCCTCCGTTTACGTATTGCAGGAGCCCCGATGCGGGATCGAGCACCGCGTAGAACATGGTTACGAACATCGACTCCTTGTTCTGCTCGTAGAGTAGCTGGTTGACCTCGGTTATGCACTTGACGGGCTCACGTTCGCCAAGGGCGGACCCCTTGACGAGGGTTCGACTCACCATCATGAAGAGCGCGGCCGGGACCCCCTTGCCGGAAACGTCCGCGACCACCACTGCAAAGCCGCCGTCCTCCACCGGGAAAAAGTCGTAGAAGTCGCCGCCCACTTCCTTGGCCGGGGTCATCCATGCGTACAGGCCGTATTGCGAATGCTCCGGGAAGACCTTGGGCAGAATCGAGTCCTGCATCTGCGCCGCCACCCCCAGCTCCTGGCGCAGGGCGACGAGTTCGTCACGAGATCGAAGCGCATCGCGCATCACCTGCAGGTGCCGGATCGTCTTGTCGATCGTGGTCTCGAGATCGTCGAAGTTGATGGGCTTGGTGAGGAAGTCGAACGCGCCGCGATTCATGGCGGTGCGGATGTTCTCCATGTCCCCGTACGCCGTGACGATCACGGCGCGCAGGTCCAGGTCCAGAGAGTTGATCTGGCTGAGCAGCGTCAGGCCGTCCATCTCCGGCATGTTGATGTCCGACAGGACCATGTCGATGTCGTCCTGCTCGTTCAGCTTGGCGAGCGCTTCGACACCATTGCTGGCGAAGACGAGTTCGATCTCGCGCCGACGCACTTTGCGGCGGAACTTCTGCCTGAGGAGAAGCTCGAGATCCGGCTCGTCGTCCACCACAAGAATCTTCTTCATACGTCCTCCCGCAAGAGAAGCGACCCCGATGCATTCCGCTGGACCGGCGGCCGGCCGGCGCGG
>JAJEBS010000063.1 GCA_022822425.1 Gemmatimonadota bacterium
GGGCGGCACCATCAAGCGGTTCATGGAGCATCTGAATCCGCGTGGCGCGCGCGTGGTCGCGCTCGACAAGCCGAGCGACGTGGAACGGGGCCAGTGGTATTTCCAGCGCTACATCCGGCACCTCCCGACAGCCGGGGAAATGGTGCTCTTCGACCGCTCGTGGTACAACCGCGCCGGGGTCGAGCGGGTCATGGGATTCTGCACCGGTCAGGAGTACCTGGAGTTCCTGCGCCAGTGCCCGGAGATGGAACGCATGCTGGTCAACAGCGGCATCCTGTTCTTCAAGTTCTATTTCTCGGTGTCGCAGGACCAACAGGCCTACCGCTTCGAGCGCCGCAGCACCGACCCGCTCAAGCAATGGAAGATCTCTCCGGTCGACCTGGCGTCGCTGGACAAATGGGACAGCTACACGCAGGCCAAGGAGGCGATGTTCTTCTATACGGACACGGCCGACGCGCCCTGGACCGTGATCAAGTCGGATGACAAGAAGCGCGCGCGCATCGCCGCGATGCAGTTTTTCCTCTCCCGGCTCGACTACCCGGACAAGGACCATGACGTCGTGACCGGCCCCGACCCGTTGATCGCGGAGTCGGCGACGGTTGTGGTGAGCCGTGACGAACCGATGTCGGCCGACCCGGGCGCGCCCGGCGCCGTGATCGGCCGTTAGCCTATCGGTTCTCCTCGCCCCCGGCGGGGCCGGTGCCACCGGACCTGCGAGGTTCGATGAGCCGTTCGGTGAAATCCTGACGCTCCTCCAGGAGCGAAAGCCGGTCGTTCATCGCTTCGACCGTCTCGCGCAGGCGCCGGGTCTCCTCCAGCGCGGAGCTGGATTTCTCGCGCGCCATCGCGTCGAGGAGGGTACCGAGTTTCGCCGCGATGGGACGCAGGATGAGTACGCCTCCCGCCGTAACGATGAACAGGGAAGGAACGACCAGGGCGACGAGGGCCTCCCAGTCCATTGGCTGAGCCTCCGTGGTTGTGCTGCGCGGAAGGGAATCGGAAACCGTCCGGCCATCCAGTACGGCAGTTGCGGGAAAGGTGTTGCACGGGGCCGCTGTGAGCGCGGGGGCAATCGGCCGGGCGCGGCCTGGCGGGATTCCCCTACCTCCGCCAGAGAGGCAGGGTAAGGCAGGTCGGCCCGCCTTCGCACGGGATACAGAGTGCATCCGCTTCGAAGCAGGTCACCGTACACCCGGCGTCACGCATCAAACTCACAGTGTGCGGGAAGCCGTCGACCGCGATGCACCTGCGGGGCGCCGTCGCGAGCACATTGAGGTTCAGCCCGTTCGAAGCCTCGAACTCCTCGTCGCTCGCCTCCAGGCACCGGATGCCGGCTTTCCGCAGCAGCTCGCGCAGCGCGACGGGCAGCAGGCGGGGATAGACGAGCGCCAGATCGCGATCCAGCGGGCTGATCACCGACAGGAGGTGCAGGCAGGCGGCGCTGCCGTTCCACACGGGAAGATCGAACGTCAGAAGCGTGATGCCGCGGGGCGCCAGGACGCGCCGCAACTGATCGATACCGGCCTGATTGGTGCGGAACGAGCGTGCCGCGGCGACTGTCGTGTCGTCGACCCAGAGCAGATCTCCCCCTTCGGCCAGACCGGGTGGCTCGACCGTCCCGACGACCGGCACCCGCAGCCGCTGATACAGCGTCTCGTGCAGGGCCACCTCGGGGCGCCGGAGCGGCTTGCCGGGACGAAGCAGGATGGCGCCCGCGGGGGTCATGAAGGAGGGGTCGAAGACGAAGATCGAGTCGGAGAGGCCATCGTCCGCGTCCGGAATCCACTCGATGTCCGCCCCCGAATCCGCGACACAGGCCACGAAGGCGTCGTACTGCCGCAGCAGACGACCTCCATCCAGCGGCCCTGCGTAGTGCCAGAGCGCGGAATCGGCCTCGCGCGTAGCCCGGCCGGGGCGGCGCAGCGCGACTCGCCGGAGAGGATCCGTCATGGCTGTCACGCCGAAGCCGTCCGTCGACGGAGACCCGCCGTCCGCTGCGGCCTGCGCGGCCGGGCTCACCGCGCGCCTCCGGCCGCATCTCCGGGGGGCGATCTCCCTCGGGCGGAATCACTCCCCCGCCAGCGCATCGCGACGAAAACCGGCACTCCGGCCAGCAGCATCAGAAATCCCCAGAACACCGTCTCCGCGCCCGCGCCCATAACCGCCCACAGCGAAAACCCGAACGCGAGCACGCTCACGATCGCTCGCGTCAGGGATCTCGCAGCCGGAAGGCCGGCCGCTCGTGACCTGGAGCGCTCGCGGAGCGCCATCATGAGTCCCGTCATGCTCGTGAAGACGTAGGGCAGGAGCGTCGCCAGGGTGGCCAGCAGGATGAGGAAGGTGAAGGCCTGCACCAGGCCCCTGGTGTAGTTCATCGCGATCAGGATCGTCGCGAGGACGGCCGACAGGAAGATGCCCACGACGGGCGTGCCGCGGGCGCTCAGGTGTGCAAAGCGCGCCGGGAGCAGGCCGTCGAGGGCGGCTGCGCGCGGGATCTGCCCGGTGAGCAGTACCCACCCGTTGAGAGCCCCGAAGCAGGAGATGGTGGCGCCCGCTCCGATGACCCAGCGGCCCCAGGTTCCCCAGATGGAGCCCGCCGCGTCGGCGAACGGCGCCGTGGACAGCGCAAGCTCCCCCGGTGCGATGATGCCCATCACCGCGGCGGTGCACGCAATGTAGACGACCGCGGCGATCGACGTCCCCAGGATCGTGGCCTTCGGAATGGTGCGGGCGGGGTCGCGCACGTCGCCCGCGGGGACGGTTCCCGCCTCGAGCCCCAGAAACGCCCACAGGGTGAGCGCGACCGTCGCCGTCACCGCACTGAAGGGGCTCTCTCCGGCCGGGTTGAACGGCTGGAAGTGATCGGCCTGGAAGTAGAGCAATCCGACGGTGCCGATCGCCGCCAGCGGCAACAGCTTGAGCACGGTGGTCACGAGTTGTACCAGCCCCGCCGTGCGCACGCCGTGCGCGTTGACCAGGGCGAGGGTCCACAGCGCTGCCAGCGCCGTGGCCAGACCCGCGGCCGGCGAGACCGCCAGAGCCGGCCAGAAGACGGTCGCGTAACTCGCCGTGGCGACGGCGAGGGCGGCGTTCCCCGTGAGCAGTGAAATCCAGTAGGACCAGGCGATCCAGAACCCCACGAAGTCTCCGAACCCCTCCCGGCCGTACGCATACGGTCCCCCGACCCTGGGCAACGTCGCTCCGAGCCGAGCGAGCACCAGCGCCAGGCACATCGCCCCTCCGGCGCTCACCAGCCACCCAAGGATGCTGATGCCCCCGAACGGGGCCAGCGACGCGGGGAGCAGGAAGACGCCCGAGCCGATCATGCTCCCCGCCACCAGGGAGGTGCACATCCAAAGCCCGAGTTTCCGCTTGGCCATCATGATCTGAACCTGTCCGCGACCGGCTGTCCGCACCAGCCGCGCGTGCGACCCGGTGGATGGTCGGCGCCCTCCGCCCGCGGCCCTGGTGGCGGGCCGTGCCGATGGGTGCAGGGCCGGGAGGTGGCGTGGTGCCTGATGGCGGCGGGGGTGGCGCGGGACCGTATCGGGGTGGCATCCTGCACGCGGAGATTACATGGGCGTTCCCGCTCCTCAGCAAGCCACCGATGAACCGGAATCCAGGAGTTCCATTCATGCGCGATGTTCCCGCAACAGCCCGACGCCGCACTGCGGGCGCGGCCATGGCCGCCACCCTCGCGATCAGTTGTGTCCTCCTTGCCGCGACCGCGTGCGAGACCGCGGAGGCGCCGGCGCAGGCCAGCACGACCGCACAGAGCTCCGGGGAGGTGGTCTTCCCCGCCACCAACCGCCCCGACGTACGCGGCGTCACCGCGGCCGTGTCCGCCGGTCATCCGCTTGCGGCCGCCGCCGGTCACGACGTCCTGCGCCGGGGCGGCAACGCCATCGACGCGACGATCGCCATGGCGGGGGTGCTGGCGGTGGTCCGTCCGCACATGAACGGCATCGGCGGCGACGCGTTCATGATCTACTACGAGGCCGAGAGCGGCCGCGTGTACGCGATGAACGGAAGCGGGCGCGCCGGCGCCCTGGCCACGCCGGAGCTTTTCGCCGAACGCGAACTCGACCGGGTCCCCGGCAACGGTCCGCTCTCGGTCTCGGTGCCGGGCGCCGTGGCCGCCTGGGTGGACGCCCTGGACAGCTTCGGCACCCGGCCCATGGCGGAACTCCTGGAGCCCGCCATCGGCTACGCCCGCGACGGCTTCCCCGTCTCCACCCGGCTCGCCAGCGACATCGCGGGCTCCTCGCGGTCACTGAACGACCACGCGCGGGCGCTTTACCTGCCGGGTGGCGCGCCTCCGCCGGTGGGCAGCCTGCTCCGGAATCCCGCGCTGGCCACCACCCTCGAGCGGGTCGCCGCCGACGGCAAGGACGGGTTCTACCACGGCTTCGTAGCCGATCGCATCGGCGCCTTCCTGGAGGCCGAGGGCGGCTATGTGCGCGCTCCGGACCTGGCGGCGCACACCACCACCTGGGTGGAGCCGCTGCGCGGCGACTACGAGGACCACACCATGCTGGTGATGCCGCCCAACACCCAGGGCATTGCCCAGCTGCAGCTGTTCGAGATGGCGAAATCGTTTGACATGAAGGCGTTGGGTCACAACACCTCAGACTATCTCCACACCCTCATCGAGATGAAGAAGCTGGCCTTCGCCGACCGCGACCAGTGGGCCGCCGACCCGGAGTTCAGCGACATCCCGCTGGATCGCCTGCTCGACCCCGATTACCTGGCCCGCCGTGCCGGCATGGTCGACGCGGGTGCCGCGGCCGAGGTGCGTGCGGCGGGGGTGGGCACGGAGATGGCCGCGGGCGGCGGCGGATCGGCGGACGACTCCGGCGACACCGTCTACCTCACCGCCGTGGACCAGTGGGGCAACGCGGTCAGCTGGATCCAGAGCCTGTTCGCCGGCTTCGGCTCCGGTCTTCTCGAGCCCGAAACGGGCATCGTGCTCCACAACCGGGGCGCCCTCTTCAACCTGCAGGCGGGGCATCCGAACATCATCGCGCCCGGCAAGCGCCCCTATCACACGCTCTCGCCCATGATGGCGCTCCGCAACGACGGCAGCTTCGCCTTCACCCTGGGCACGCCGGGGGGCGACAGCCAGCCGCAGAGCCTGATCCAGATCGTCAACAACATGGTGCTCTTCGGGATGACGCCCCAGGCAGCGATCGAAGCACCCCGCTTCCGCAGCTATAACGGGCTCGGGGTGGCCTTCGAGGATCGCATCGGCGCGTCCGCCCTGGGAGAACTCGCGGCCCTGGGCCACCAGGTCGAGATCGTGCACGGATGGACGGCCACCTTCGGGGGCGCGCACATGATCCTCCGGGACCGCGACGGCACTCTTACCGCCGCCTCCGACCCGCGGAGGGAGGCATACGCCATTGCGTACTGAGGAGAAGAGCCCATGACCCCCATGTCCACCCTGGCGCGCGCCCTGGCCGCGAGCGGAGCCACGCTGGCGCTCCTGGCCGTGGCGCTGGGGGCATTTGGAGCCCATGCCCTGAGCGAACGCCTGGAGGCGCGCGACCTCGAGATCTTCGAGACCGCCGTGCGCTACCAGATGTACCACGCGCTCGCGCTTCTCGGCGTCGCGTGGCTGTCCACCCGCCTGGCCGGCCCGTTGACGGGCTGGGCAGGCTGGCTGATGGTAGCCGGGACGGTGGTTTTTTCGGGCAGCCTCTACCTGCTCGTACTGACCGGACCGCGCTGGCTCGGAGCCGTCACGCCGGTCGGCGGGGTGCTGCTCATCGCGGGATGGCTGCTGGTGGTGGCGGCGATCCTGCGGAGCAGCGTCTGACCCCGGCGGCGTGCCCTTCTCCAGCTCCCTGGCTTAGCTAAGTCAGACCGAGCTAGAACACCACCCGTTTCGGCCTCAGCTCCGTGATCCAGATTCCCGAGTTGAGGTCCGATGAGTAGATGCGGCCCTTGAAGATCTGGGCTCCCCAGGTCATGGGCCAGTTGGGCACCACCATGTCGCCGTCCCTCGGCACGAAGGCCGCCACCTCTCTGCCCTGCTCGTAGAGGTTGCCGCGCAGCTCGCCGGAGATGTCGAGGACGCGCAGCCCCGCCTGGTAGTAGCCCAGGTAGAGGCGGTCACCCTCGGCCCAGACGTTGTGGACCCCCGCTTCGGGGACCTCGTACCACGCCACCTCGACCGGGTTCTCGATGTCGGAGTAGTCCACCACGTGAATGAAGCCGCGCGCCTCGATGGGCCGCTCGGAGTCCCATCCCGGCGGGAAGATCTCGTCGCCGAGATAGAGATAGCGGCCGTGGCGCCAGGCCACGTGCGTGTTGCCGATCGGGTACTTGAACTGGCTCACGAAGGCGGGCTCGCGCGCGGTGCCCTGATGGGTGCCCGCTCCCACGTCCAGCATGATCACGCCGTCGTTCCAGTAGGACAGGTAGGCGTAGCCGTCCTGCACGATGACGTCGTGGAGCGTCTTGCCCTGCTTGTCGAGCCCCCAGCGGCCCACCTCGACCGGGTTGGCCGGGTCGGAGATGTCGATGATGTGCATCTCGGAGGTGCCGTTGTGGCAGGCGTAGACGAGGTTCTCGTCGCCCAGGATCCAGACGTTGTGCACCCCGCCCGTCAGGGTCTCGTCGTAGCGGGAGATGATCTCCGGGTGGGCCGGGTCGGCGAGGTCGAGCAGCACCATGCCGTTGCGGCGGTTGGAGGCGCCCTCGCGGGTGACGATCCCGACGTGGCTGTCGGGATGAATCTTCACGTCGTTGATGCGGCGCGCGTCCAGCTGGATCGAGTCCGTGAGGACGGGCGCGCCGCTGTCGGTGACGTCCCACACCTTCATCCAGTCGTGCATGTAGGTGCCCACATAGACATAATCGCGCCCGTCCACGCCCTCGAACACCCACATGTCGCCCGAGTGGTGCGAGGAGATCGGCCCCCGTCCCACCTGGATCAGCTCCGAATCCGAGATGCGCTCGGTCACCTCGACGTTGGCCGTGCGCACCACGCCTTCCCCGATCACCGCGTAGACGACGTAGCGTCCCGGGTCCTCGGCCACGAACACGCCCTCCGCTCCGTCTGCGTCGATCTGCGCCCCCACCCCCGCCACCGTCCAGGCGGGCAGCAGCTCGGGCCCGCCCGCGCCCGAGGGCAGGTTCGCGGCCGCCCGGAAGCGCACCACGTCGCCGGTGCGCACCGTGGAGGCCGCGGGCTCGAGCGTGTACGCGAACCCGGGGTCCGCCTCCACGGTGACTTCCACTTCCTCCTCCGCGACGCCTGAGCGCACCGTGATGGTCGCCCTTCCGGGGGCGAGGCCGTACACGCGCCCGAGCGCGTCCACGCTGGCCACCCCGGGCGCGCCCGAGGTGAAGGAGGCCGCCGGTGCGTCCAGCACCTCCCCCAGCCGGGTGGTGCCCGTCAGCGATATGGGCGCGCTGGTGCCGGCGACGATGGCACCGGGCGCGCCCACCGCCAGGGTGGCGGCCCCCAGCTGCGGCACCGTCAGGTCGGCGAACCCGACCACCGTGCCTCCGACCATGGCGGCCACCTGGGCCTTCCCCGGCCGCAGGCCGGTCACCTGGCCGGACGCATCCACGGACACCAGCTCGGGGGTGACGGCCACCCAGGTGACGGCCGCGCCGTCGATGACCGCCCCATCGGCGTCCAGGACGCGGGCGGTGAGCGGCAGCACGGCGTCGACGGCGACTTGCGCGCTGGCGGGGAGCACTTCCACGCGATCCGGTGCGGCCTGAACCGCGACGGCCAATGCGAGCACATGAGCGAAGGATATCATCTGGTTTACCTCGGATGACGGAACGTGAAGACAGGCCGCTTCTTGCGGCCCGTGACCTCTCGAAATGCCCCCGGCAGGACTCGAACCTGCGGCCCCCGGATTAGGAATCCGGTGCTCTGTCCACCTGAGCTACGGAGGCGCGCGAACCCCATTCTACCGCCGTCCGCTTCAGCGGAGCAACGCCACCACCCCGAAGCCCGCGACGAGCAGAATGCCGAAGATCCAGGTCAAGGTGTTGAAATGGCGATCGATCGTGCCCCGCAACGCGGGACCCCATCGGTACACCAGACCTCCCAGCACGAAGAAGCGCAGCCCGCGGGAGACGCAGCTGGCCAGCACGAATACCGGGAAGTCGATGGCGAAGACCCCGGCCGAAAGCGTGAACACCTTGTACGGCAACGGAGTCAGGCCCGCCAGGAAGATCACCCAGAAGTCGTAGCGCCCGTAGAGCTCCTGTACGCGCGCGAAGCTCTCCGGCGACACACCCGGGACGTGGGCGAAGAAAAACTGGTCGAAGAGGTGCCACGCGCCCGCACCGATGCCGTAGCCGATCACGCCGCCCAGGACCGACGCCGCCGTGGTCACCGCCGCGAAGCGCATGGACGCCGCCGGAGCGCCCAGGCAGAGCGCCAGCAGCAGCGGATCGGGCGGAATCGGGAACACCGACGACTCGGCCAGCGCGAGCACCGCCAGTGCCCAGGCGCCGTACGGCGTCCCGGCCCAGCTCAGCACCCAGTCGTAGAGACGGCGCGTCAACCCTGCATCGTCAGATCCCACGCCCGCACCCCTTCGAGAAGCCTGTAGTTGGTGAGGTCGAGGTGGAGCGGGGTTACCGACACGTAGCCCTCCTCCACGGCACGGAAATCCGAGTCTGCGGAGCCGCTCCACGCCGGCGTCGACGCCCCGATCCAGTAGTACTCCTTTCCCATCGGATCGCGGCCGCGGATCAGCGAATCGCTGTACCTGCGGCGGCCCAGCCGGGTAACCCGCACCCCCTTCGCCTCCTCCGGGGGAATCGGGGGAAGGTTGACGTTGAAGAGGGTGTCGGTGGGAAACGGTCTGGCGAGCACCTGCTTCAGGAGGTCGGACAGAGGCTCGGACCAGCCCAGACCTTCGGTCAGGTCGCGTCCGGCGTACGACACCGCGACCGACGGGATGCCGAGCACGGTCGCTTCCATCGCGGCCGCCACGGTGCCCGAATAGAGGACATCCTCTCCCATGTTCGACCCGTGATTGACCCCGGAGAAGCAGACCGCAGGGCGCTCCTCGAGAAGCGCGCTGAGCGCCAGGATGACGCAGTCCGTCGGTGTACCGTCGACTACGGATACGCCCCCGGGACCGGTTCGGGCGCGCAGCGGGAGATGCAGCGTGAGCGAGTGGCTGGTCGCGCTTTGCTCGCGATCGGGCGCCACCACATGCACCGAGCCGAGCCGCCGCGCCGCCCTCTGAAGGATGGCCAGGCCGGGAGCCATGTAGCCGTCATCGTTCGTGCACAGGATGTGCATGCGCGGCCGGTCAGGAATCGCCGGTCTCGGCGGGGCCGGAGAGGATCTCCATCAACTCCGCCAGGTCTCTCTTGAGCTGGCCGCGAAGTTCGGGAGCGAGCGCCGACTTGCGGGCCTCCTTGAGGCCTCCCGTCCTGCGCATCCGGGCCAGTTCCTGGCGGGCGCCTTCCACGGTGTACTTGTCTTCGTAGAGCAGACGCTTGAGCAGGAGCACAAGCTCGACCTCCCGGGGCCGATAGACCCGGTTGCCTGCCTGGTTCTTCACGGGGCGAAGCAGCTCGAATCGTGTTTCCCAGTAGCGCAGCACATGCGCCTGGATGCCGGTGAGGTCGCATACTTCGCCGATGGAATAGTATGCGCGCCGCGCGATGGGTTCGTTCAATGGCTCCTCCCGGGCCCCCGGACCGCAGACGCGATCACGACCAGTGCTCCGGCTTGGGGTCCCGCATCATGAGATTGTTCGCCGCCTCGGCAGGGTCCGTTCTCCCCATCAGGATATCGTAAACCTGGTCGCAGATCGGCATCTCCACCCGATACCTGGCAGCCAACTCGTGCACGGCTTCGGCCGTCTTCACCCCCTCCGCCACCGCCGTCATCCCGCCCAGGATGTCGTCCAGGGTGCGCCCCCGTCCGAGCTCGAAGCCCACGGTGCGGTTGCGGCTCACGTGACCGGTGCAGGTAAGGACCAGATCGCCCATTCCCGCCAACCCGAAAAAAGTGGGCGGACGGGCGCCCATGGCAACCCCGAGCCGGGTGATTTCGGCCAGCCCGCGGGTGATCAGCGCACAGAGCGTGTTGTGTCCGAAGCCGTGGCCGGCCACAACCCCGGCGGCCAGCGCGATCACGTTCTTGAGCGCCCCGCCCAGCTCGACTCCGATCACGTCCTCGTTGGTGTACACGCGAAAGCTGGGGCCTTGAAGGGCGGCCTGAACCAGCAGGCGGGCCTGCTCCGATCGACTCGCCGCCACCACCGCGGTGGGCTGGCCGCGCACCACTTCCGCCGCGAAACTCGGACCCGAAAGCACGGTCAGGCGCTCGCTCTGTCGCCGTGTGAGCAGCTCGGCCATCACCTCGTCCATGCGTCGCAGGGTCGCGATCTCGATCCCCTTGGAGGCCGACACCACCACGGCATCGGGTTCCAGGAAGGGCGCGGCGCCTCCCACGACGGCCCCGGCATACTGCGCCGGGCTCACCGACATGACGATCTCCGCGCCGGCGACGGCACGCGCCATTTCTCCGGTCGCCTCCAGGTTGCGCGGAAGCTCGATTCCGGGCAGGAAGCACTGGTTTTCGCCGCCTTCCCGGATCTGCTGCACGACCTCGGGCTCGCGCGCCCACAGGCAGACGTCGTGCCCCCTGCCGGCCGCAAGCGCCGCCAGCGCCGTGCCCCAGCTGCCGGCGCCCAGCACGCCGATCCTGTGGGCCGGATCAGCCACCTTCGCCCCGCCGGGCCCGGCGATCGCTGTTGATACGCTTTTCCTCGCCTCTCAGCAATCGCCCGATGTTGGACCGGTGCGCCCAGACGACGAAAGCTCCGGCCAGGATCGCGAACCCCGTGACCCAGGGATCTTCCGAGCGACCCGCCGCATTCCCGACCAGCACCGTCGCCGGCAGCGCGACAGCCGCCGCGATCGATGCCAGCGATACGATGCCCCGCATCGCCAGGACCAGCGCCCAGACCAGCGCGGCGGCCAGCACGGCGAGCGGCGACAGCGCGAGAAAGGCTCCGGCGGCGGTGGCGACGCCCTTCCCGCCCCGGAAGCGCACCCAGCAGGAGAAGGTGTGGCCGAGGATCGCGGCCGCCCCGTAGGCTGCCGCCCATCCGTCCGCAGCGCCGCCGTCGAGCATCGGAAACAGCCAGGCCGGCAGCCAGCCCTTGCCGACGTCCACCAGTCCCACCGGCACCGCCACGCGCAACCCCATCGCGCGGTAGACGTTGGTCGCGCCCAGGTTGCCGCTTCCCTCGCGCCGCAGGTCCATTCCGCCGATCGCCTTCCCGACCACGAAGCTGGTGGGCAGCGATCCCGCGAGATAGGCGGCCAGCACCCAGATCACCGGGGTCATCGTCTACCCGAGCCTCCATCCGCCTTGAAGCGCATCCGCAGCGGGGAGCCGGCCATCGGCCACCGGCTGCGGAACCCGTTCTCAAGATAACGAACGTACGCCGGTTGAATCTCTCTCGGCAGATTGCTGAAGAGGACGAAGGCCGGAGGGGCGACGCCCACCTGGGTGCCGTAGCGGACCTTGACCGCGCGTCCGCGCGAGTGGGCCGGCGGATGCCGCGCCACCAGCCGCTCCAGCTCCCGGTTCAATTCGGCGGTCGGGATGCGCCGTTCCCGCTCCGCCTGGACCCGGAGCACGAGGTCGAGGGTCCTGCGCACCCGCTGGCCGGTGAGCGCCGAGGTGAAGACGAAGGGCACCCAGCGAAGAAACGGGGTTCGGGCGCGCACCGCCTTTTCAATTCCGGGCGCCGTGGAGCCGTTTCTCTCGACCAGATCCCATTTGTTGACGACCAGGATAACCCCGCAGCCCGAGTCCCACGCTGCCTCGGCAACCTTCACGTCCTGCATGTGGATACCGGAGGAGGCATCCGTCAGAACCAGGCAGACGTCCGCCTCGCGGATCACCCGGTTCGCCCGCAGCCACGCATAGTACTCGATGGAGTCGTGGATGCGGGCCTGCCGACGGAGCCCGGCGGTGTCCACGAAAACCAGACTGCGGCCGTGGTAGCGCATCGTGGAGTCCACGGGGTCGCGTGTGGTGCCGGCCGTCTCGCTGACCACCATGCGTTCCTCGCCGAAGAGCCGGTTGACGAAGCTCGACTTGCCCACGTTGGGCTTGCCGATCACCGCCACCCGCATTGTGTCCGGCTCGGCGGGGACGGTCTCGGCGTCGGGGAGCGCCTCCAGCACCACGTCGAGCAGGTCGCCGCTTCCCTTTCCGGAAATCGCGCTCACGGGGACGGGCTCGCCCACGCCCAGCGCCCAGAACTCGTGATGGGAGGTCTCGCGCGGCAGGTTGTCCACCTTGTTCGCCACCAGCAGGACCGGGCGCTCGCTCAGCCGCAGCACCGTGGCCAGCTTTTCGTCCAGCGGATGGATGCCGTCCCTGGCGTCGACCACGAAGAGAATCAGGTCGGCTTCCCCGACCGCCGCCAGCGCCTGGGCGCGCACCGCCCGGTCGAGCGGGCGGTCACTGCCCTCCACCACCCCGCCGGTGTCGACGAGGAAGAAGTCCCTTCCCGCCCAGTCGGCGCGGGCGAAGTGCCGGTCCCGGGTCACGCCCGGGGTGTCGTCAACGATCGCCTTGCGCCGTCCCAGAACGCGATTGAAGAGGGTGGACTTGCCCACGTTGGGACGGCCGACCACCGCGACCACCGGAAGCCGGATGCCGATCATGGTCCCGACAGCAAGCGCGTGATCTCGTGGCCGGCAAGCACCTTCGCCGGCGCCAGTTCGCGCTCCAGGCGCGCGAGAGGGTAGTCGTCGACGAACACTCCATCGGAGTTCAGAGCCTCGGCCGGAAGCAGGACGACGTCCTCCCGCCTTCCCTCCCCCAGCGCCGCGCGCATGTCGTGCCCCGCGAGCAGGCCCGCGACCGTCACCCCGTCCCCGAAGTAGCGGTTGGTCACGGCGAGCACCTCGACTTGCGCCCGCGTGGCGGATTCCAGGCGCCCGGCGCGGGCTTCGATCCAGGGCGCCATCGACCGGCCCGTCACCACCCGGATGCGATGCCCGGAGAGATCGGGAAGCGTGCCCATCCCGGCGTCGAGGTCGTCCAGGAAGCGGCGCACCGCCCCCACCCCGTTTTCCATCAGCGAGAGGTCGTCGTAGTAGGAGACATCCGGCACCTCCATCCCGGCGATCAGGAACATCTCGTCGGCGGCGTAGGCCCATCGGGTTTCGCGCCGCCCGGGCGTCCGCTGCCGAGCCCGCTCGACCTGTTCGATCGCGAAGGCGGCCTCGGCCGCGGCGAGGCGCCGCACCGGCCGGTTCTCGTTGTACCTGGTGAGGCCCACCGGAACCACCGACAGCGAGCGCACCCCCGTCCCCAGCGACCAGAGGTCGTCGATGGTCCGTTCGAGGTGCGCGCCGTCGTTCCATTCCGGGCAGAGCACTACCTGGGTGTGCACCTCCAGCCCCCCTTCGAGCAGGAAGGAGAGCTGCTCCATGATGAGCCCCGCTCGCCGGTTGACCAGCAGACGTTCGCGTACCGCCGGCTCGGTGGCGTGCACGCTCACGTACAGCGGCGAGATGCGCTGGTCGACGAGCCGCTGGAGGCCGCGCGGTCCCAGGTTGGTCAGGGTGACGTAGCTCCCGTAGGTGAAGGAGAGCCGGAAGTCGTCATCACGCAGCCACAGGCTGCGACGCGCGTCCTTCGGATTGCCGTCGATGAAGCAGAAGACGCACTTGTTGGCGCATTCGCGGATCTTGTCGGGTTCCGGGACCAGCCCGATCGGGGTCCCCGGATCCCGTTCGATCTCGTAGACGGAGTGTTCGCCTGCCGGAGAGACCGTCTCGACGGCCAGATCCGGGTCCCCGAGCAGGAAGGCCAGGTCGATGCCGTCGCGCACACGCTGCCCGTTGATGCGCACGACGCGGGTGCCGATCTCGAGCCGGAGCTCGTCGGCGATGCTCCCGCTCTCCACCCCGGCGATCCGGACCATCTCCTGTTCCTCCGGCGCCTCCGCAGTCGCTCAGCGGCCGCCCGGCGCGCTCTCCATCGCGGGGCCCCTAAGCTGCACGACGATCACCTCCACCGGCTCCGGTCCCTCGTTCACGTCCCCATGCAGTTCGCCCGGCGGGTCGGCCTCCAGCCAGTAGGCGCTGCCGGTCTCCCAGGTCATGTCGCGCCGCTCGCCGGCGTCGTTCACAACCGTCAGCGTCCCGCCCTTGAGCGCGATGATGGCGCGGGGATTGTCGTGACGGTGCATCTCCAGCGGCTGGTTGGGCACGATCACGCTCTTCCAGACCTCGACATACTCGTTCTCGAACTGGGGCGTGCGTCCGGTCGTCTGCTCCGGCTCTCCCGAGGACTCGGCCCCGGGCCCGCAGGCGGCAACCAGCAAGGCGATGGTGGAGGTCGCGGTCAGGATGGGCTTCATGGTGCTCGTCTCCAGGTCTGAACGGCGCGGGCAGGTCGGCATCGCGTCCGGCAAGGAACGGGCGACGGATTCGTCACCCGGGAAGGAAGCGGGCGACCGGGCTCGAACCGGCGACCCTCAGCTTGGGAAGCTGATGCTCTACCAACTGAGCTACGCCCGCGGGCGGACCTGACCGGGAGGCGGCCCGGGCGACGCGTCGTCCGCGCCGTCGCCCGGGGGCCCCCGCAGGCCCTGCGAAAATCATGGCTCCGGAGAAATGACCTCGTATCGATAGGCGACCACGTCCTGGTCGGTGTCCAGTTCGACTCGGAACACCTCCCTCATCTCCGCGGCAGGCACCGGCACCGAGACGTCCCGGGTTCCGATTTCGAGCCCGTCCGCGCCGTAGAAAAACACGCGGATGTCGACAGAGCCGCCTTCCAGGGTGTGGTTGACAAGCTCCCCGTTAACGACCCCGCCGCCCCCGCCGAACGGCTGCAGCATGGTGCCGTCGATCTCGAACTCCAGGGTCGCCATTTCCTCTTCCAGAACCCGCGCCGCCTCCGCCGTGTCCCCCTGGGACATCAGCCCCTGGGCCAGCAGCCGGTAGACGTTGTTGTTGTACGGGTCCATTTCCGCGAGCGATACCGCCGCCGGATACAGTTCCTCCAGCTCTCCGGCGAGGTAGAGTGCCTGGGCGTAGTTGTAGAGCGCGTCCCGGCTCTCGGGAATGAGCTCGTACGACCGGCCGAAAGCCTGCGCCGCCATCGAGTAATTCTCGGCGTTGTAGAGGCCGATGCCGGTGACGTAGTAGTCGCGCGCATTCAGGTCGGTTCGCGCCAGGAGCGCCTCGTAGATTTCGGCGGCCTCCGCGTTGCGGTCCATGGACATCAGGACCACGGCGAGGTTGCTCAGCGCGGTGACGTTGTCCGGGCTTCGCTCCAGATAGGTGCGGTAGGCCACCTCGGCTTCCTCGTTGCGGCCGGCGTTCGCCAGGATCTGGGCCAGGTTGAAGGCGGCGATCTCCTCGTTTTCCGACCATGTCGCCTGGATGTCTTCCGGCTGCGCGTCGAATTCGGGGCTCCGAAGCAGCTCGAGTGCGGTCCTGTACCAGTCCACCGCATCGCTATCGTTGCCAAGCTGTGCGTGGAGTGAACCCAGGTTGAGCATCGCCTCCGGACGCCCCTTGTAGATCGTGTGCGCCGACTCCAGCTGGGGGATCGCCCCTTCCATGTCGCCCGCCTGGATCAGGTTCACCGCCAGGTTGTACTGACTCACCCACTGCTGCTCGCGGAGAGGGTTCAGGTCGAACGAGTAGAGCGGGTAGAGGTCTTCGGCCGTCGTCCACATCGAGTCGGCGCCGGCGAGGTCGTTCAGCCCCACGTAGGCTTCTCCGGCCTGGCGGTACGACTGGGGATTGTTGGGCTCGTTGGCGATGCCGTCGAGGGCCGCCTGAAGCGCTTCCTCGTACCGCGACTGGCGTTCCGCAGGGTCGGCGTTCTGCATGGCCTGGGACAGTGCCAGCGCGGCAGTGCGCGTAAACATGTTGTCGCGCGGCGGGACTCCCTCCTCCATGCCCGGCGGCATGGGCGTGTCGCCCCCGCCACCACCTGAACCGGCGGCGCATCCGCCCGCCACGATCACCATACTCGCCGCCAGCACGACGCCAGGCTGGAACCTCATCCGGCTTCCTCCTCTCGATTGATGCGCACATGAGCTGCCGCTCCGCACGCGGTTTCCAAGTGTCAGATAATGGCACTCGTAGAACCTGACAGTATCACATGAAGGGGGACTCTCGTCAAACCCGGAGGCGGACGTCGCGAACCGTCCGGGACGGGCCGGTCGCGGGCGTGACCTCAGTCCTCCGCCAACCCATCCGGAAGCGCGGCGGAGATGCGCTCCAGCGTCTCGTCGCGACCGTAGACGCCCAGCACCTGTCCCAGGTCGGGGCCGCTCTCCCTCCCGGTCACCGCCTTGCGGACCGGGTGGAACAGCGCAGGACCCCGCGCGCCCGCCTCCCTGCCCGCGGCGCGGATCGCCCGCCCGATGGCGGGAGCCTCCCACTCGGGCAGGGAGGAAAGCCCGCCGGCCACCGCGCGCAACACGGCGCCCGCGCCCGCGTCGTCCCGGAGAGCCGCATGAAGGCGGTCCAGCTCCGGCCCGCGGGCCACCAGGAACAGCGCAAGATAGTCATTGATTTCGGCAAAGGTGGTCATGCGCCCGCGGATCACGTCAACGGCGCGGGTCAGGTCGTAGCGGTCCACGGGAACGCGCGCCGGATCGACGAAAGGCGCGACCGCGCGAGCCAGTTCGGTGAGCGGCATGCCGGCGATGTGCCTCCCCGACACCCAGCGCAGCTTGGCCGGGTCGTACACGGTGTTGCTGGTGCCGATGCGCTCGAGTCCCACCTCGCGGACCAGCTCGACGGGAGTGAGGATTTCTTCCCCATCGGGCGCCGACCACCCCAGCAGCGAGAGGTAGTTCATGACCGCAGAAGCCGGGTATCCCGCATCCCGCAATAGCGCCAGCGAGGACGCACCCTCGCGCTTCGACAGCTTGCGGCGGTCCCCGCCCAGCACCATCGGGAGGTGGGCGAAGACCGGCCGCGGCGCGTCCAGGGCGTCGAAGAGGACTGCCTGCCTGGGGGTATTGGACAGGTGGCCCACCCCGCGGATGACGTGGGTGATGCGCATGGCGATGTCGTCCACTACGACCGCGAAGTTGTAGGTCGGGCGCCCGTCCGCGCGCACGATCACGAAATCGCCGAACTCGGCCGGCGGAAAGGAGACCGTTCCGTAGACCTCGTCGCGCACCGCGATCTCGCCCGCGGGGACGTGAAAGCGCATCACCGGGCGAATCCCTTCGCGCTCGCGCCGGACCCGCTCGTCCCGCGTCAGGGTCCGACAGTTCCCGGGATAGCGGAAGCCCGGCTCCCCTGCGCCCTCCAGACCGCAGTAGCAGGGGTAGGCCAGTCCAGCCTCCACGAGACGTCGGGCGGCCTCGCCATACGCGCCCATCCGCTCGCTCTGTCGGTACGGGCCGAAACCGCCTCCGACCTCGGGGCCTTCGTCCCAGAGGGTCCCGAGCCAGCGCAGGTCTTCCAGAATGGTTTCGAGCGAGTTCTCCACGTTGCGCTCGATGTCGGTGTCCTCCACGCGCAGGATGAAGGTCCCTTGATGGTGGCGCGCGAACGCCCAGTTGAAGACGGCCACGCGCGCGTTTCCCGCGTGCAGGCGGCCCGTGGGACTTGGAGCGAAACGGGTGCGGACGGTCATTCCGGGCTGCTCCCCTGTTGGCCTCGACACGGTCATTTCCCCAGGTAGGTGAGCACGCGCGTCGCGAGCACGTCACTGAACCCGGGCAGCCTCGCGATCTCGGCCCGGCTCGCGGAACGCACCCCGCGCACCGACCCGAAGCGCGCCAGCAGCGCTTGCCGCCGCTTGTCGCCGATCCCGGGAATCCGCTCGAGTTCGCTCGTGAGCGTGCGCCTGCGCCTGAGCTTGCGGGTGTAGGATACTGCGAAGCGGTGCGCTTCGTCGCGCATGCGCTGCAGGAGATGGAGCGCTCGGTCCGCGCGCCCCATGCGGACCGGCCGGCGCCTGCCGGGCAGGAACACCTCTTCCTCGCGCTTCGCGAGCGACGCGACCGCCGTCTCGCGCAGCCCCGCCGAACGGAGCGCCCCGCGGGCGGCGGAGAGCTGGCCCCTGCCGCCGTCCACCAGCACCAGGTCCGGAACCGGGGCTCCCTCCCTGACCAGCCTTTTCGCATAACGGGAGACGGCCTCGCCCATCGAGCGGAAGTCGTCGTTGCCCCAGTCCCCGCGGATGCGCATGCGCCGATACCCGGCCTTGCCGGGCTCGCCGTTGCGGAAGACGACGACGCTCGCCACGACATCCGTACCCTGGGTATGGGAAACGTCGAAGCAGGCCATCAGCCGGGGAACCACCTTGAGCCCGAGCCGGTTTTGCAGATCGTACAGCACCTCGTCGGCGCGGTCGGCGGCGTACTCGAGGGCGGTGACCCGGTCCTCCATGGTGTGGCGCGCATTGGCGCTGGCGAGCTCGACCAGCCGCACCTTGTCACCCCGCTGGGGCCGGTGGAACGCCACCTTGCGCCCCGCCGCCCGGCTGAGGATGCCCTCGAGCAGGGTGCGATCCTCGAACTCGGCGGGAATGAGCACCTCCCCGGGAAGCTCGGCCTGGCCCTCCCGTCCCGAGCCGAGGTAGAACCGCGAGGCCACCGCGCTCAGGAGCGCACCGTCGTCCTCGTCGGACAGACCCGAGAGTCGCCGGGTCTCGCGGCCCAGCAGGAGGCCGCCCCGGATGCGCAGCACCACCGCTGTGCCGAGTTCACCGTCGCGGGCCAGCCCGATCACATCCTGGTCACCACCTCCCAGGCGGTAGGCCCGCTGGTGGCGGCTCAGGGCATCCAGCCCCCGGAGCACGTTGCGGTGTTTTGCGGCGGCCTCGAAGTCCAGCGCCTCGGCGGCCGCCTGCATGCGCGCCTCCACGCGCGTTCGCACGGATTCGGTATCGCCCCCCAGCACGCGCAGTATCTCGTCGATCATCTCGCGGTAGGCCGGCCGGCTCTGCAGCCCCACGCAGGGGGCCTGGCATCGCCCGATGTGGTAATCCAGGCAGGGACGCGCCGGAGCTTCCTTCGGCAGCCGGTACCGGCACGAGCGCACCGTGTAGAGCCGCTTGACGACCTCCAGCGACTGGCGCATCAGGCCGACCGAAGTGTAGGGCCCGAAATAGCGCGATCCGTCCTGGCGCAGCCGCCGGGTCACGAAGACGCGCGGGAAGGGCTCGGCCACGGTGACCTTGATGTGCGGATAGCTCTTGTCGTCGCGCAGCTGAATGTTGAACCGCGGACGGTACTCCTTGATGAGGTTCGCCTCCAGGATGAGCGCCTCGGCGCCCGAGCCCACCACGATCGTCTCCACGGCGGCGGTGCGGCGCGCCAGCTCGCGCGTTCGGAGCGAGCGGGCGCGATCCGGACGGAAATAGCTGCGCACGCGCGCGCGCAGGGAGTTGGCCTTGCCGATGTACAGCACGTCCCCGTCGCCATCCTTCAGCATGTACACCCCCGGACGGACCGGGAGGTGGTCGAGTCCCCGGGGCGCGATCGTCATCCGCCGCCTCCCGGACGAAGTCCGAGCAGGCGCGTGCCGGCGAGGTACACGGCGCCGAAGGGAAGGAGCGTGCCCACAGCGGCGAGAACCGGATGGAGGTCTCCGAAGAGAAGTTCTCCTCCATATCCGGCGGCGATGGCGAGCAGCCCCGCCGCGAGCAGACGGGGCAGCCGCCCGCGCACCATCCCGTGCGGTCCCAGCGCGCGCCCGAGCTTCCTGCGGAGCAGCCCGTACTCCAGCCAGGCCGCCAGCGAAGTGCCCAGGCCGAGCCCCACCGCGCCAAGGCGGAGGGAACCTGTCGCGAAGGTGTCGAAGGGAAACATGAGCGCTCCACCCACCACCAGCGACACCGCCACCCGCACCCCGGCCACCCGGGCCGGCGCGCGCGGGTCGCGTACCGCGTAGAACGCCGAGGAGAGCATGCGCGAGCTGGCCGAGGCAAACAGCCCGAGGCTGTAGGCGGCAAGGACTGCATAGGTTGCCGTGGTGTCCATCGGGCCGAATTCGCCGCGCTGGTAGATGGCCGCCGTGACGATGTCTCCGAAGAGGAGGTAGGCCAACGTCGACGGAATCACGAAGTACGCCACCCGCTCCAGCGCCTCCGACACCTGTCCGGCAAGCACCTCCCTCGCCTGACCGCGCCGGCGCGAGAGTTCCGGGAGTTCGGCGGCCGCGACCGCGAGACCGAAGAGCGAGATGGGCAGGAGATAGAGCCTCTGCGCGTAGCCGAGGATCGCGACCGCCCCCGCGGCGAGGAAGCTGGCCAGCTGGAGTTCCACCAGCGCGCTGAGGCTGACCACCCCCCGCGCCGACACCACCGGAACGAAGTTGCGGATCGCTTCCCGGATGCCGGGCGCCCCCAGGTCGAGCGAGGGCCGGAAGTGCTGCAGCTTCCCCGCCAGGAAGGGAAGCTGAACGCCGAACTGAAGCACCCCTCCGGCAAGGGCGCTCCATCCCAGCGCCACGATCAGATCGTCCGCGCCGAAGGCCCCGATCCAACCCAACGCGACCATGGTGGCGATCATGGCCGCGTTCCAGAGCACGGGAGCCACGTAGGACACGAAGAAGCGTCGATGGCTGTTGAGGATCCCGAGAGCCCACGCGGAGAGCACCAGCACCCCGGTCATGGGAAAGAGGATGCGCACCAGCTGCACGGTGACGTCCCGCGTCGGTCCTTCGAAGCCCGGCGCAAACACCGCTACGACCAGCGGCGCCAGGGAAGCTCCGAGCAGGGCGAGGAGTCCGGCGACCGCGGTCAGGACCCCGAAGGCGGCCCCGGCAAAGCGTCCCGCGCGTTCGGTTTCGCCGCGCTCCAGCATCTCGGCGTAGATGGGAACGAAGGACGCGGTGAGCGTGCCTTCGCCCAGCAGGTTCTGCACCACGTTGGGGATTCGGAGCGCCGCTCTCCACGCTTCCGCGAAAATGCTGCTGCCGAAGAAGAACGCGAACAGCACATCGCGGACGAGGCCGGCGGCGCGGCTCGCAAGAATGCCCGCCGCCACCCAGGCCGCGGAGCGGCGTCCGTCTCTCCCGGCTGACGCTTCCGACTCAGCGTTGCCGGTCACCGGGAGGAAGATCCCTGTCCGGAGTGCGTTCGGTGAGAAGCCGGTGGAGGAACCTGCTCTCCTCCGACAGCCTGTCGACCTCCGAACTGAGCCGCTCGGTCTCGCTTTCCAGAAGGGCGATGCGCTCGTCGGCGATACGGTCGCCGTCGCCGAGCCCGCGGCGTTCCAGACGTGTCGCGAGTGCCTTGCCGACCTGGGAGTCCAGTACGATGGACAGGATCGGGATCAGCAGGACGAGAACGACTAACCAGAGCAACATGGTCCGAAACTAGGTTTGGGGAAGCGCGTCTGACAACGATCCGCCGCCTTCAGCCGCGGAACGACCCGACGCCCGCGGGGTTCGCGGCACGGGACCCGTCACGGGCCAGCCGGACGGATAAGCGATCGTGAAGCGCATCCAGGAATTCCCGTCCGTAGCGCATCAGGTAGTAGCAGGCATTCAACGATCGTTCCTGCGGACCTCCCCGCGGATACAGGTGCACCTGAGCCTTCTCTAGCTGGCTGAGCTTCGTCTGCTTCTCCCGCTTCAGGCTGTGGATGATCTTCTTCCGCATCTGTTCGAGTGCGTCGAAGGCCACCGTGCGAACGTGCCTGGCGGGTCCCTTGAGGGTGGGATCCAGTGTAGCCGCCGCGCGACTCAGCTCCTCCACACCCCTGCCGATACCCCCGCGCAAGTCGGCAAGTGCCTGACGGACGCCCTCGGGTACGTCCTCCTGCACGACGCGTCCGGCGAGTTCGCCGAAGGGTCGGGCCAGATCCTCGAGGGAAAGGTCCAGTTTGTCGAGGACCTTGCGAATCTTGGGTTCGATGACCGTCACCGAGAACCGGGGGTGGACGACCGGCATCCGGATCCCGGAGACCTCGAACAGCTCCCGGAGCTGTGCGAAGTAGGCGATTTCGCCTGGTCCGGCCACGTAGGACACCACCGGGAACACTGCACCTTCGACCACGGGGCGGAGCAGGACGTTGGGGCTCAGCACACGGGGGTCGGCATCCGACTCGGCGAGGATCCGGCGGCGGGAGAGAAGCTGGCCCGAGTGCCTGAGCCGGAAATCTCCCCCGCTCCGGTACACGCGCTCCCGCCCCGAACCTCCCTCGAAGAAAAGGTTGACCCCGCCGTCGAGAATGGGAACCTGTACGTGGTATCCGGCCGCCTGCAGCTGTTCCGCGGTTCTGCCCAGCAGCGCCTCCTGCTCGGGCGCGCCGTCCAGCACCGCCGTGAACAACGTCCGCGAGGCACGCTTGAGGGGGAGCGAAGAGGCGTCGACGAATGCCATCCCCAGCGGCCCCAGCCAATCGGCGAGCACCTGGGTGAAGGCCTCGCCCAGGGAGTTCCCCGGTGCGTACGCGGAACGCAGGCGCCGCGCGCAGGAGGGTTTGAAGTCGTTGTCCGGAAAGAGCGAGAGGAATTCGTCCAGCACCGGGTTGATGGCTTTGCCCATGGGCACCCGGTGGACGGGACGGTCCCCGCGCTCCGAACCGTCGTCGAGTGCGACGCGCCGCAGCTCGTTGGAGACGCTCACGGTGTAGGTGTGGTCCACCTCTCTCCAGTCGTGATCCTCGGACGCCACCCAGAAGAGGGGAACCACAGGCCTTCCCAGGATACCCTCGAGGGTGCCCGCCAGCCGGACGGCAGTGAGCGCCTTGTAGACGCTGTACAGAGGGCCGGTGAAGAGACCGGGCTGCTGGCCCGTCGTCACGAAGAAGCCACCCTCCTCGATCAGCCGATCCAGCCGGGCCCGCACCGACGGCGCAGGGGCGTGGATGCATTCCACGGCGCGGGCTCGAGCGGCGCGGTCGAAGCGGGCCGTCACCGCCTCCGCCGCGGACGCGTAGCTGGCCGCAAGCGTGGGGTCGCCCTGGAAGAACTCGAGGGCGGAGGGCTGCCGGGTCAGGTAGTCTGCGACCAGGCGGGAGCCGGAGGGATGGCCGACGAGCAGCTCCAGGTTCACCGGCCGCCACCTCCGATCAGGCTGGGCGGAAAACGCCCGTCTGTCATTCCGGCGATCCCCGGCAGCTCACCGAGTGCGTCTTCCAGCCATCGCCGGCCCCTCTCGACTACGACCTCGAGGTGCAGAACGCGCGCGTCTACGCCGTGCTCGCTCAGCTGTTGCAACTTCACCGCATCCTTGGCGGTCGTCACGACCGGGCGCCCGCGCGCGCGGTGCGCGATGGCGGCCATGTCCGCCGCGGAGTAGCGGTGGTGGTCGCTGAAGGTCATCGATTCGAACTCCATGCCGGGGATATCCCGCTGCAGCAACCCGTGAAACTCCCACGGGCGGGCAATGCCTGACAAGACCAGCGCCGAGCCCGTCGGGGCAGAGGCGGGAGCACCCGCGACATCGCTCCATCGGGAGAACGCCAGGCTCACCAGGGCAGAACGCAACCGGTGGACCGCCTCGAGCATCCGGGCTCGGCGACGGGCCGCGCGAAAACTAGCGATTCGCCGCGTTACGATCACACCCCCGGCGCGCGTCAGGGCGCTCTCCGGCTCCCGATAGGGCCCGCGAGGCAGGAGCCGCAGCGGCGTCGGGTGCTCCGCCGCGACCAGCACCAGATCCAGATCACGCGCCAGGGCCCGATGCTGGAAGCCGTCGTCGAGGATCACCACCTGCGCGCCCCGTTCCACGACCGCGGCCGCGGCGCGCGCCCGGTGGCGGTCGGCGGCGACCGGCGCCTCGGGATTCCATTGCCGGTGCAGCAGCACTTCGTCGAAACCGTAGCCGTTGGTCACGATGCCGGGGGTCACGCCGCGCTGCAGGAACCAGGCGGCCAGCCAGGCCGTCACAGGTGTCTTGCCGCTCCCCCCCACCGCCAGGTTTCCGACCGACACCACCGGCACTCCGGCCGACCGGATCGGCAACCGTCCGGCGTCGTAGCGGCGGTTGCGGGCCGCCACCCCCGCGGTAAAGGCCATTTCCAGCGGCAGCAGAGTCAGTCCGGCCGCGGCCGCCGCCCGGGTGGACGCCCCCCACACCCACCCCAGTCCCGCTTCCACAACCCGCCTCATCCGGGGACGGCCCCCGGTGGCCGGACCAACAGCGATTCCGCGATCCCCGCCACCCGCCGCGCCGCGCCCGCCGAACCGAGCGCGCGACGAACTTCGCCCAGGCCGGAAATCACGGCCCGTCGTTCCGCCGTGTCGTCGAGGAGCGGAAGCAGCGCGCGTTCGAGCCGCGCCGGGGTTGCCTGGTGCTGGATCAGCTCGGGCACCACCCGCCGGCCGGCGATGAGGTTGGCCATGGCGATGTGGTCCACGCGCACCAGGCGCCGGGCCAGGGCGAAGGTGAGGGGATGCGTCCGGTATGCGGTGGCGAAGGGCACGCCCGCGAGCGCCGCCTCCACGGTGGAGGTGCCCGACTTCACCAGCGCTGCGCGCGCGTGACGGAGCAGACTTCGGCCATCGTCGACGACGGTGGCGGCGACCCCCGAGTACGCGCGAGCGGGCAGACCGGGCGCGCGCGCCACCACAACCTGCAGTCGGGAGCGCGCGTGCTGGAGCCGGCGGGCGGCGCCCAGAAACACCTCCAGGTGGCGGTCGAGTTCCTGACGTCTGGACCCGGGAAAGAGCGCCAGCAGCGGCCGCCGAGCGTCGAGACCGTGTGCGCGGCAATAGTCGGCGCGTGCCGGCACCGTGTGCTCGACCTCGAGCAGCGGGTGCCCCACGAAGGTCGCACGAGCGCCTGCCCTCTGCAGGAACCCGGCCTCGAAGGGGAGAATCACGGCGACGTGATCGGTGTCGCGGGCCAGCCGCCGGGCGCGCCCCGGCCTCCACGCCCAGACCTGGGGTGCGATGTAGTACAACACCCGGATTCCAGCCTCGCGGGCGTATCTCGCGACACGCAGGTTGAATCCCGGGTAGTCGATCGGGATGACCAGGTTCACGCCGTGGCGGTGCATGGCGGCGCGAACCCGGCCCATGAGCCGGCGAAAGAAGCCGAGGTGGCGCACGACCTCCGCGAAGCCCATGACCGCAAGCTGATCGAGACCCGCCATGCACTCGACCCCCTCGGCCTCCATGCGTTCGCCTCCCAGCCCCAGCAGCCGGGCGGACGGCCACTTTTCGAGCAGTGAGCGGGCGAGGGCGGCCCCGTGAAGGTCACCGGAGGGCTCCCCGGCGAGCATGAGGATCACCGGGTCGCGCGCCACCGGTCAGAACCGGAACCCCAGGTACCAGATGACCACCAGCACCGCCACCAGCAGCGCGATGAGCTTCGTGGGGGGCTTGCCCCGCTTGGCGTCGATCCAGTCCTTCTTGCGGTTACGACGTACGCGAATGAGCGACATGATCCAGAATCCTCTTCTCGATGCACAGGGTGATCTCCAGAGCCGCCCGGCCCTCATCACCGGAGACGACGGGGTCGGAGCGCCCGAGCGCCGAATCCCGGAAACCCTCAAGCTCGACGCGCAGCGGTTCTTCGGGGAAACCCTCGAAGGGAATGCGCTCGACGATGTCCTCCAGCCCCGGAGCCGCCCCCGGGTCCGGTCCCGCCCTCCCCTCTTCCACGCTGGCTTCCCGGGCGTCTTCAAGCAAGGCGGGCAGGTCTCGCCGGAGCCGCAGGAACTCACCCCTCCCGCGCGCGAGATCGACGCGCAGGTATCCCGACCGCTGGAAGACGCGCAGCATGCGTTGCCCTTCGCTCGACACCCGACTCGCGGTCAGGTTGGCCACCGCCCCGTTGCGGAAGGTGAGGCGCGCGTTGGCAATGTCCACCGAGGGGGTCAGCACCGGGATGCCCGCGGCGGCGATGTCCGCCAGCGGCGCCTTCACCAGCATGCGCACCAGGTCGACGTCGTGAATCATCAGGTCGAGCACGACGGCCACGTCCGTGCCCCGGGGGCGAAAGGGCGCGAGGCGCTGCGATTCGATGAAGAGCGGAGCGTCGATGTACGGAGCCGCCGCCCGGAGCGCGCCGTTGAACCGCTCCACATGCCCGGTCTGCACCACGCAGCCCGCCCGGCGGGCCGCGGCCAGGATGCGATCGGCGGCTTCGAGCGAAGGCGCGATGGGCTTCTCGATCAGAAGGTGAACACCGCGTCCGGCCGCCGCGAGCGCCACCTCTTCGTGGGAGGACGTGGGCACCGCCACCACCAGCGCGTCTACCTCCGACAACAGCTCCCGCAGACTGCGGGCCGGCTCAAGCTCGAGCTCCCTTGACACGAACGCGGCCCGGCGTGCGTCCACATCGAAGAATCCCGCCATCCGGACTTCGGGCAGATCGCGCAGAATCCGCGCGTGATGGAAGCCCAGGCTCCCGACGCCGGCCACCCCCATGCGGATCGGGGTGGGACGGCTCATCCGAGGGTTATGCCGCGTGCGCTGTTGCGGATGAAGTCGAGAAGGTGGCGAACTTCCGGAATCTGCTCGACGCCGGTTTCGACGCGGTCCATGGCCTGCGACACGTTCAGCCCGGACTGGAACAGGATGCGGTATGCCTGCCTGAGATGCCGGCGGGTAGCCGCCGGAAACCCGCGCCTCTCCAGTCCGACCGTGTTGAGCCCGTACAGTCTTGGACGTCCTCCTGCGGCCCGGCAGTAGGGCGGAACGTCCTTCGAGACGCGTGCGCCGCCGCCAACGAAGACATGCGCGCCGATGCGCACGTACTGGTGGATGCCCACCAGCCCTCCGATGATGACCCAGTCCTCGATGGTAACGTGGCCGGCCATGTTGACCGAGTTGGACAGTACGACATGGTTTCCCAGCCGGCAGTCGTGCGCCACGTGGACATAGGCCATGAGGAGACAGTCGCTCCCCACCACCGTGCGCCCGGACGCGGCCGAGCCCCGATTGAGGGTCGCGTATTCGCGGACGACGGTACGGTCGCCGACGATCAGCTCGGAGCGCTCGCCCTTGTACTTGAGGTCCTGCGGATCGGTGCCCAGCACCGCGCCCTGACCAAGACGGCACCCCTCGCCCAGGGAGGTATCCCGCTCGATGAGCACGTGCGGGCCGATTCGGGTTCTGGGGCCTACGCGCACGCCCGGCCCGATGATCGCCCAGGGCCCTACGACCACCTCCGCTCCGAGCACGGCTCCGTCGTCCACGATCGCCGTCGGATGGACGTCGGGCTGAACGGTCCGCGAAGGTTCGAGCAGCGAATCACCCATTCAGTCCACGACCCTCGCCATGAATTCGGCCTCCGCGGCCAGCACCCCGTCCACGTATCCTTCGCCTCTCATCTTGCAGGTTCCGCGCCGGAAGCGCAGAAGCTCCACCTCGCACACCAGCTGGTCGCCGGGCACCACCGGCCGCCGGAAGCGTGCCTTCTGTATCGACATCAGATAGACCTGCTTGTCGCGCGGGTTGCCCACGGAATCGATGAGCAGAAGTCCGCCGATCTGGGCCATCGCCTCCACGATGAGCACGCCGGGCATGATGGCCCGTCCGGGAAAGTGTCCCTGGAAGAAGGGTTCGTTGATGGTGACGTTCTTGATGCCCGTGATGTGGCGCCCGCCTTCGACAGCGGCGATGCGATCCACGAGCAGCATCGGATAGCGGTGCGGCAGGTAGCTCCGAATCCGCTCGACGTCGAACGCGGGCGCGGCAGGCGCGCGGTCAAGCCGCTCCGCGAGGAGTCGTCCGAGTTCGATGTTTCCGTTGTGACTCGGTCGCTCCACCACCAGATGACCCCGCAGCCGGCGGCCCAGCAGCGTCAGATCGCCCAGTACGTCCCCGATCTTGTGACGCAGGTATTCGTCGGGGAACCGCAGTCCGTCGTTGGCGACGCCTTCGTCGTCCAGAACGATGGTGTTGGCCGGCGAAGCCCCCCGGGCGAGGCCGCGCGCATGCAGTTCCTCCGCGTCGGCGAGGAAACCGAAGGTGCGCGCCGGAGCGATGTCGGCTCGGAAACCGGTGCCGAAGCCGTCGAATGATCCGGTCTGGCGCCCGATCGCGGGGTGTTCGAAGTCGATGGTCGCCGTGATGCGGAATCCCGGGCCGGGCGCAAGGATGTACGATTCGCCCCCGGCAGCGCGCAGCACGACGGGCTCATCGAACTCGGCCACCCGCGCGGGCGCGTCCTGTTCCGCCACTCCCGCCGCCTCCAGAGCATCCAGAAAGTCCAGGAAGCTCCCGTCCCGAATGGGGATCTCGGGTCCGGAGACGTCCACCCGTACGTTGGAAATCCCGCGGGCGCCCAACGCCGCCATGAGGTGCTCCACAGTGCGAACCCGGGCTTCCCCGCGGCCGATGCTCGTTCCGAGCTCGGTGTCCACGACGTGATCCAGGGTGGCGGGAATCTCGGGTTTGCCGGGCAGGTCGATCCGCCGGAAGACGATGCCGGCGCCGGGTCCGGCGGGATGGAACGACACGGCCGCGGGCTCCCCCAGATGAATGCCGATGCCCTCCAGGCTCACCTCCCGGCCGATCGTGCGCTGGCGGTTCCCGTTCATGGACGCTCCTCCTGCCCGGTCATGACTCGTCCTTCCCTCTCCAGCGCGGACAGGCGGTCCTCCAGCTCCTTTACACGCTCCCTCAGCGCCGGAAGCCTGCGCATCGCCGCCATGGACTTCCAGAACTCCGCGCGGGGACGCCCGGGGAACCCGACCACGCTGGTCCCGGCGGGGACATCCCTGATCACTCCGGTCTGCACGGCCACCCGTGCCCCGTCGCCGATCTCCAGGTGCCCGGTCGCGCCCGACTGACCCGCCATCACCACGCCCTTGCCGAGCGTCGTGGAGCCGGAGATGCCCACCTGGGCGATCAGGAGCGAGTGGTCGCCCACGTTCACGTTGTGGGCGACATGGACCAGATTGTCGGTCTTGGTGCCCGCGCCGATCACGGTGTCCCCGATGGATCCCCGGTCGACGCAACAGTGGGCGCCCATCTCCACGTCGTCACCGATGAGGCAGCCGCCCACCTGGCGGATCTTCTCGTGGGCGCCCTTGCGCATCACGAAGCCGAAGCCGTCCGAGCCCACGACGGTCCCGGCATGGAGGACGACGCGCCGACCCAGCCGGGTTCCCGGATAGAGAACGACATGCGGGTGCAGCCGCGAGCCGGCGCCGATGCGCGATCCCGCGCCCACCGATACGTGGGCGCCTATGTGCGCGCGGTCGCCGACTTCGACGTCCTCCTCCAGCACCGCGTAGGCATCGATGCGCACGTCCCGGCCGAGCCTGGCGCCCTTGCCCAGAACGGCCGTGGGATGGATCCCCGGAAGCGCCTCCTCCGGGGGATGGAGCCGATTCAGCAACTGCGCCAGGGCGAGGCGCGGCCGGCCCGCGATCAACAGGTTCGGCACACGGTCGCGCACGAAAGCGGAAAGGCTCTCCGACACCAGCAGAGCCTCGGCCGAGGACGAGTCCAGGTGCTTGAGGTAGCGCCGGTCGCCGAGAAAACCCAGCCTGCCGCGCCCGGCCTGATCCACCGGCACGACTCGATCGAAGGTCCAGCCGGACCGCCCTTCCAGGCGCGCGCCGGTGAGAGCGGCGGCTCCTGCAAGGTCCATGGTCGTGTCCTGTCCTGCCGCGCTCGTGGCGGGCGCCGTCGACGACGACGGCGGGCTCACCGGCCGCCGGTGGGCGAATTCTGCATGAGTCGGTCGATGACCTGCTGGGTCAGGTTGAGTTCGGGATCCGCGGAGACGATCGCCTGGCCGGAAAGGTCGAAGATGATGGCGTACCCGCCCTCCGTCCGGATCTGGTCAATCGCTTCGGTCACCTGATCCATGATGGGCTGCACCAGTTCCGCCTGTCGCCCGGCGGCCTCCCCCTCCAGCTCCGCGGCCCGCTGGTTGTACTCTTCCTGCTTCGCCTGGATGCTCTGGGTCTGGGTGTCCCGGGCCTGCGGAGAAAGGGTGAGCTGCTGTTGCTCGAACTGCTGGATCATGGTCTGCAGTTCTTCCCCGATCTGATCCAGTTCCGCGCGGTAGCGAGCCATGTCGCGCTCGAACTGGTCCTGTGCCTCGGTAGCCCCCGGGGCCTGCGCGAGAATCGCCTGCGAATCGATGTACCCCAGCCTCAGTGGCCCCTGGGCGGCCGCGTCATCGGCCGGCATGAAGAAGAAGCCAGCCGCGAGAACAACTGCTATTGCACGCATATTCCGAGCCTCCACGAACGCGCGGTCATGATGGAATCGTCTCGTTTTTTCCGAAAACCAACAGCCTGAAAGGATGTCTGCAATGGTCGCGCAACCGCAAGGCCCCCCCGGTCAGACGGATCGCTTCCCGGATCAGAAGCCCGGTCCCATCCTGAAATGTAGCTGCCATCCCGGATTGGTCTTGTCGAACCCGTATGCGTAATCGAGGCCCAGCGGCCCGAAGGGCGTGACCAGCTGAGCTCCGACGCCCGCCCCCCGGAACAGGCGCGTGGGCGTGAACTCGGCCGCGCTCACCCAGACGTTGCCCGCGTCGTAGAAGAACCCGAGCGAAAGGTTGTCGTTGAAGCGGATCGCGTACTCCACCGTCATCGACAGAAACGCATTCCCCAGCCTCTCGCCTTCCAGGATCCCCGATGCCGACCCGCGGTCGAAGAAGCCGGCCGGGGTGATGGTGGTCTCGTCATAGCCGCGCAGCCTTTCGCCGAACTGAACACCCCCCATCCAGTACCGGTCGAAGGGAAAGCGCTCCGCATCGCCGATGATCGCCCCGGCGCGGACGCTGAGCCCGAGGGTGGTCCGGATCGGACGAGCGCCGCTTCCAATCTGGCCCACGGGGGTGAACCAGGTGCCCTCGACTCCGTACTTGATGAAGTCGCCGTCCCCACCCAGAACGCCCCCGTTCATTTCCGCGGACAACACCTGCCTCGATCCCTGGGTCGGGAAGAGATTGTGGTTGAGGGTCTGCCGCTGGAGGCTCACGGAGAGCGTACTCAGGATGCCGGGATCCCTTCCGAACAGGGAGCGGTCGTCGGACCTCGAGAACAGCTCGTACTTGGTGCGCGAGAGCGAGTATCCCAGAAACAGTCTGGTGCGCAGAGAACCGGGCATCGGCAGCCCGAAGCGGAGAGAACCGCCCTGCAGGCGGCGCTGGCCGGTCGTGAACTGGAAGAACCGGTCACGCGTGTAGAACGCGGATATCGTGCCGCTTACGCGCGAGCGCCTGAGCGACGGGTCCGTGTAGGACAGGGTGAAGTTGTTGATGTAACGGCCGAAGTCCCAGCGTACGCTTCCGGCCTTGGCCTGCCCGAAGAGGTTGGGCTGGTCGTACCCCAGGAACCCGGAAAGGCCGTAGCCGCCACCCATCGCGGTGCCGAAGTTCACGGTGCCGGTCTGCCGCTCCGTGACCCGGTAGACGATGTCCACGTTTCCGCTTCCGTCCTCGGCGGGCTGGAGACCGGGAAGCTCCATCGGGGTCTCGAAGTACCCGAGGGCGGAGACCGCCTGATAGCTCTGGATCAGCCGCTCTTCGGAGTAGATGTCTCCGGGCAGCGTAAACAGCTGGTCGCGGATGACGCGTTCGTGGGTGTAGTCGTTGCCCTCCACCTCGACCCGGCGGATATACGCGGGGGGGCCTTCCTGAATGCGCCAGCCGACCATGAGGGTAGGGTCGCCGTCGCCGTTGGCCTCGTCGAACTCGTAGAACGGCTCGACGCTGGCCCCGAGGTATCCGTTGTTGCGGTAGAGTGTGCCCACCGCCGTCGCGGCCGCGTCGAAGGCGCTGGCGTCGAACACCGGGTCCTGGTCGTCATCGCCGCCGATCCCGAAGCTGCTGAGCAGTCCTCCCTCTTCAGGCTGATAGAACTGCTCGATCTGCTCGGTCGGGAAACGGCTGTTCCCCTCCACCACGAAGTCGCGCACCCGGTAGCGGGGCCCCTCCTCGACCGAGACCTCGAGCCGCGATTTCCCCGTTTCGGGGTCGATGATCAGGGTGTCTCCCAGAACCTCGAAGTCGAGATACCCCTGCGAGCGGTACAACTCCGGCAGCCGGGCGAACAGATCCTCCTCGAGCGTGCTCTCCTGGTATGAGCCCTGACGGAACCACCAGAACGCTTCCGGCTTGGTGTCGACGGCGCCGCGAAGCTGGTCGGAGGCCAGATTTTCGTTGCCCTCGAACTCGACCTCGGCGATGGTGACGCGCTGGCCCTCGCTCACTTCAAGAGTCAGGCGCACGTGCCCCGGCTTGTCGGGAATCTCGTCCACCCGCTCGTCGATGCGAGCAAAGGGTATGCCGTCGTCGGCGAGTTCGTTGCGGATGAAGTCGCGCGCAATGGCGAGTTTCTGCGGCGAATAGGGCTCGCCGGTGCGGAGGTCGGCGGTGTCGCGGACGGATCCCTGGCTCAGCCGCTCCAGCCCCACGATGGTCACCGCATCCATGATGTCCTGCTCTTCGACATCCAGAATCAGCAGCACCGGCTCGCCCTGGCCACCGGCGGCGCTGATGGTGAAGTCCCGGTACTGGCCGGTGTTCCAGAGCGCCTTGAGCGCCGTCTGGATGTCGCGGAAGGAAATCGTGGTGCGCGGCTGCAGTGGGAGGTCGGCGAGAATCTCCTCGTCGGTCAGGCGAACGTTGCCTGCCACGGTGATGGAGTCGACGAAGGTGCCCGCGGCGGGATCCGCCTGCTGTGCCTTCAGCGATGCGGACGGGAGGCAGGCGGCGACGAGTATCGCCGTGAGCCTTCCAATGTGCACGGAAGCACGTGCGCCGGCGCGTTCGTTCACGTTTTCGTCGCGGACGTGGCTCCCAGGGAAAGACCATCCCCCGCCTCGTTGAGGTCGGCCTGGATCTCGTCCCCGGCGCCGAATTCCGCCGTGAGGATCATCTCCGAGAGCGGATCCTCCAGGTACCGCTGGATCGCGCGTCGGAGCGGGCGGGCGCCGAATTTCTCGCTGTAGCCCTGCTCCGCGAGGAAACCGACCGCCGCGTCGCTCAGTGTGAGCGTAAGACCCTCCTCGTCCAGACGCTCGTGGATCTCCCGGAGCAGGATGTGCACGATCTGCCCGATATCCTCCCGGCTCAGCGCGTGGAAGACGATCGTGTCGTCGACGCGGTTGAGGAACTCCGGGTTGAAGGTGCGATCAATCGCCGCCTGCACCTTGCCGCGCATGAGTTCGTAGCCGGAGCGGGCATCGTCCTCATGGAACCCCAGGGTCCCACCCTTGGAGATGTCCCGCGCCCCGAGATTGCAGGTCATCACGATGACGGTGTTCTTGAAATCGATGGTCCTGCCGTAGTTGTCCGTGAGGTGTCCTTCATCCAGCACCTGCAGCAGGATGTTGAAGACGTCGGGGTGCGCCTTCTCGATTTCGTCCAGAAGGACGACGGAATACGGCCGACGCCGCACCGCCTTGGTGAGGGCGCCGGACTCGTGATAGCCCACGTACCCCGGCGGCGCGCCGATAAGACGCGAAACCGAGAACCGTTCCATGTACTCGCTCATGTCCACGCGGATCAGCGCCTCCCGGTCGGCGAACATGAACTCGGCCAGCGCGCGCGCCAGCTCGGTCTTGCCCACCCCCGTCGGGCCCGAAAAGATGAACGATCCGATGGGCCGCCGCGGATCCTTCAGCCCGGCCCGGCTGCGCCGGATGGCGCGCGAAATCGCCTGAATGGCGGGGTCCTGGCCGACCACCCGCTTGTGCAGTTCGTCTTCCATGTTGATGAGCCGCCGGGTTTCGGCCTGCTTCATCCGGGTGACGGGAATCCCGGTCCAGCGGCTGACGATGAAGGCGACGTCTTCGACCGTTACCTCCGGGCGATGGTGCCTGCGCGCTTCCTGCCACTCCTTCTGGCGCTCGCGAATGCGCCGCTGCAGCTCGCGCTCCTCGTCTCTCAGTTCCGCCGCGCGCTCGAAATCCTGGTTGCGGATCGCAAGTTCCTTCTGTCCCGCCAGCCCTGCGAGCTCCTCCTTCAGTTCCTCGACCTCCGGCGACGGCACCTGGCTGGCGATGCGCGCCCGCGACCCGGCTTCGTCGATGACGTCGATCGCCTTGTCGGGCAGGAAACGGTCGGTGATGTAGCGGTCGGACAGCTTCGCCGCGGCGGCCAGCGAATCGTCCGGAAGGTTCACCCTGTGGTGGTCCTCGTAGTGGCCGCGCAGGCCCTTGAGGATGTCCACGGTCTCGGGAAGGGTCGGCTGGTCCACGATCACGGGCTGGAAACGGCGCTCCAGCGCCCCGTCCTTCTCGATATACTTGCGGTACTCGTTCAGCGTCGAAGCGCCGATGCACTGGAGCTCTCCGCGAGCGAGCGCCGGCTTGAACATGTTGGACGCGTCGATGGCGCCCTCGGCGGCCCCGGCACCCACCAGGGTATGCAGCTCGTCGATGAACAGGATGACGTTGCCGCCCTGGGAGATCTCGTTCATGACCGCCTTCAGGCGCTCCTCGAACTGGCCCCGATACTTGGTTCCGGCGATGACCGCGGCCATGTCCAGCGCCAGCAGCCGGTGGTCCTTGAGCGCCTCGGTGATCTCCCCGGCCGCGATGATCTGGGCCAGTCCTTCGACGATGGCCGTCTTCCCGACGCCCGGTTCGCCGATCAGCACCGGGTTGTTCTTCTTGCGCCGGCAGAGAATCTCCACGATCCGCTCGATCTCGACGCGACGGCCGATGGTCGGGTCGAGCTTGCCGCCACGGGCCAGGTTTGTGAGGTCGCGGCAGAAATGATCGAGCGCGGGCGTCTTGGACTTCTTGTCCGGCTTGCCGCCCGCCGGCACCGCCTGTCCCCCGCCGACATCCGAACTCATCTCGGAACCCAGCACCCGCAGGCACTCCGCGCGCGCCCTGTCCAGACGCACGTTCATCGAGTTGAGCACCTGCGCGGCGATGCCCTTCTCCTCCCGCAGGAGTCCGAGCAGCAGGTGTTCCGTGCCGACGTAGGAGTGGTTGAGTTCGCGGGCTTCGGCCAGCGCGAACTCCAGCACCTTTTTCGCGCGCGAGGTATAGGGCAACTCACCCAGGGCGATGGTCGCCTTGCCCTTGCGAACGGCCTCCTCCACCCGTTGGTGAACCTGGCTCAGATCAGCGCCCAGGTTCATGAGCACGGTGGCGGCCACCCCTTCCCGCTCACGGATCAGACCGAGCAACACATGCTCGGTGCCGACATAGTCATGTTGCAGCCTGATGGCCTCGTCCCTGGCCATCGCGAGCACCTTGCGAACCCGATCCGTGAAATTGTAGTTCATCTGCCTTTTGTGCCCGCGGGTCGTCAGGAGTCGCGGCCGGAGCCCGAACTGCTCTCCGGAGGTTCCGTATCCGGAATCACCACACCCTCGGTAGCCAGGATGCGGCGCACATAGGTGGCTCGGTGCGCGTCGCGCTCGCCGGGAGGAAGCTTCCGCCCTGCTGCATCCTCCAGATGGGCGGACTGCGTGAAGATCATGATCTTGTTGAGCGAGTATACACGGAGCCCAGGGAGAAGTTTCAGCGCCGCGCCCAGCCGAACCCCCGACAAGAGGTTCATCATTTCCTCGAAAGTAAGAGATCGGGCGTAGCGTAGTAAACCGTAGGCACGCCATATCTTGTCCTCTGTGACTTGATACGCGTCGCGAATCAGTACGCGGCGTGCCCGCCTCTCGTATTCGATGACTTGGCGCACGATGCGGTCGAGATGGTCGACCAGGTCTTCCTCGGTCTTGCCCAGCGTGGTCTGGTTGGAAACCTGGAAGAAATTGCCGACGACCTCGGAACCCTCCCCGTAAAGTCCGCGAAACGTCAGCCCGACCTGGCTCAGCCCCTGAAGTACGCGGCCGATCTCCTTGGTGAGCACGAGCCCCGGGAGATGGATGAGAACCGAGGCCCGCAGCCCGGTGCCGACATTGGTTGGGCAGCTGGTGAGATACCCGAGCTTGTGATCGTAGGCGTACGGGAGTTCCCGGCCCAGATCCTCGTCCAACCCGTCCACCATGCCCCACGCCCCTTCGAGCGCGAGGCCGGAAACCAGCACCTGCAGGCGAAGATGGTCCTCTTCGTTCACCATCACGCTGACCGGGTCGCGGGCCGAGAGCACCACTGCGGCCGCACGCCGTGGCAGCTCGGAGTCCGATTTCTCGCCAAGCAGGTCCTGGGAGATAAGCCGCCGTTCGAGGAGAATCCGCCGGGTTCCGCGGTCCAGTTCGGCAAGCGGATGAACGCTCGCTTCGGCGAGCAGGTCGACTTTCTCCGCCGTCCGCCGCACCCGCGCGAGCACCGCCCGGCGATCGTTGACCCGCGACTGCGGACCGAACGCGTATCCCTGGAGGTTGCGGGCGAGGCGAACGCGGGTGGAAAGGACGATGTCCGAGTCCGGACCGCTCGCGTCGAGCCATCCCAGGCCGCGATCGAAGATCGTGGACAGGTGATCCATCGGCTCCCCTACCGGGTCACGGGCTCGAGGGAACGAATCTGGTCCCTCAGTTGCGCTGCCCGCTCGAAGTCCTCCGTGCTGATGGCGTAGCGCAGTTTTCGGCGCAGGCCCTCAAGGCGCTGCTCGCGCTCGGAGACGGTCGGATCCGGAGGGAGATACACCTTGCCCACGTGTTGCACGCCCCCGTGAATGCGCCTCAGCAGATTCTTCAGGTAGAAGTCGAACGTGGTGTAGCAATGTGGGCACCCCAGGCGTCCGTTCTCCCGGAATCCGGCGAACGTAAGGCTGCAGAAGGTGCAGGTCCTGTCCTCCTCTCCAGCCTCCGCGCCCTCCTCCGGACCGGTCATCTGCGACAGAAAGTCGGTGAGCGGAGAGTGTGCGGGCGGCGAGGGCTGGTTGACCCCGCGGGACGCGGCACACTTCTCGCACAGGTGCAGTACGCTGGCCACGTCGTCCACGATCTGGGTCAGATGGACGACGGCCTCCGCCGCGCCGCACTCGCTGCATACCCGGGGATCGTCGCTCACAGGAATCCGTCCCCCTCCCCCAGTATGCCGTTGTCCAGCTGCAGAACACGGTCCGCCCGCGCGGCCAGCGAGCGATTGTGGGTTACGAGGACCATGGCGAGGTCGTGGTCGTCCTTCAGTTGAAAGAGGAGGTCGTGCAACTGCTCGCTGGTCCGACGATCGAGATTCCCGCTGGGTTCGTCTGCCAGAAGCACCACCGGGTCGTTGGCGAGCGCCCGGGCCACCGCGACCCGCTGCTGCTCACCTCCCGAGAGCTGCCGGGGTCTGTGCTCGAGGCGTTCCCCGAGGCCCACCGACTCGAGGAGGCGGCGCGCGCCATCCTCGGCTTCCGGTCGAGTCCGGCCGGCAATGAGTCGGGGCATCATCACGTTCTCGAGTGCAGTGAAGTCGCGCAGCAGATGGTGGAACTGAAACACGAAACCCACGTGATGGTTTCGGATCCTGCAGACGGACTCGTCGTCCAGCCCGGACAGCGGCGTCCCGTCGACCAGGATTTCTCCCGCGGTGGGCCGGTCGAGCGCCCCCAGCAGGTGGAGCAGCGTGCTCTTGCCCGCGCCGCTCGCGCCGGTGACCGACACCGCCTCGCCCACGTGAACTCGCAGGTCTACCCCCCGCAGAACACGGAGTTCACTTCCGTTGCCCCCCACGAACGTGCGCACCAGCGAACGGGCCTCCAGGGGAAGCAGGACGGGGTCGTGGCCCCCCCGGGGATCCGCGGTCACTCCGTTGCCCGGCCTCAGCCCGGTGGACCCTCCCTCCTCATTCATGGCGAATCGCCTCCACGGGCCGGAGGCCGGCCGCGCGGGATGCCGGATAGAGGGTGGCCAGGAAGGTGATGCCCATGCTCACCGCGATGATCGTCGCGACATCCAGCAGGTCCACGGCCACGGGCAGATGATCGAGATAGTAGAGATCGGCCGGAATCGAGATGAACTGGTAGCGGTCGAGCGCCCAGGCCATCACAAGGCCCAGGGCCACTCCCAGCGAAGTCCCGATCATGCCGATCCAGAGCCCCTGCAGGCGGAAGACGCGGAGAATCGCACGGTCGGTCATGCCCATGGACTTCAGGATTCCGATCTCCCGGGTCCGGTCCACCACGACCATGACCAGCGTGCTCACGACGTTGAAGGCAGCCACCACGATGATCAGGCCGAGGATGACCCCCATCGCCAGTTCCTCGAGCTTGAGGGCGGAGAAGAACGACCGGTTGGTCGTCATCCAGCTCTCGATGAAGTGGCCCGGCCCGACGGCGGCGCGGATCTCCCGGCCCACCGCGTCGGCTTCCCACAGATCCTCCACCCGCACGGCGATGCCGCCGACCTGGTTCGCGCCCGCGATGCCGAGCAGGTCCTGGGCGGCCGCCAGAGTCGTGTAGATGTTGCGCAGGTCGTACTCGTACATGCCGGTGGTGAACGACCCCGCCATCTCGAACTGGCGAACCGTGGGGTACAGACCGCCCAGGGGACTCTCGTTGACGTTCTCGAGCGACACCAGTACCAGCGTGTCGCCCTTGAAGAGCTGCATGCGCTGCGCCAGCAGACTCCCCACCAGCACGGGAGGATAGCCCGACCCGGTCTTGTCGAGAGAGTACACGCCGTCCTGCAGATCGCGCTCGAAATCGGTTACGGGCACGCCTTCCGGTTGCGGCAGGACCCCGTAGAGGTCGGCCGTCTGTGCGTACCCGGCGCGCTGGATGCCGACGCTGGTGACGACAAAGGGAGCGGCTCCCACGACGGCATCGACGGTGCGTACACGGTCGAGCACCTGCTCCCAGCCGTCCATGCGCAGCGAGGTGCCCGTCTGCAGCACCAGCACATGAGGGTTGGACCCGAGGATCTTCGCCCGCAATTCCTCCTGCATCCCGTTCATGACCGAGATCACGATCACCAGCGCCATGACCCCGAGGGTTACGCCGCCGAGCGCGATCCAGGTGATGAGCGACAGGAAACGTCCCCGGTTGGGCGCCGCCAGGTATCGGCGGGCGATGTACCAGTCCAGACGCCTCAACCCTCCGTTCCTCCGCTCACTCGGACCTCAGGATGGGGAAGAGAATCACGTCCCGGATGGAGGGCTGGTCGGTCAGCAGCATGGTGAGCCGGTCGATGCCGACGCCGACGCCGCCGGTGGGCGGCATCCCGTATTCCAGGGCGCGGATGTAGTCCTCGTCGACCCGATGGGCTTCTTCGTCTCCACCCGCCGCCAGCCGGGCCTGATCCTCGAAGCGCGCCCGCTGGTCGAGAGGGTCGTTGAGTTCCGAGAACGCGTTTGCGATCTCGGTGCCCAGCACGAACAGCTCGAAGCGCTCCGTGAGACGCGCGTCGCCGCGCTTGGCCTTGGCCAGCGGGGAGAGTTCCCGGGGATGATCCACGACGAAGGTCGGCGAACGCAGGTCCTTCTGCACCAGCACGTCGAAGAGCCTGTCGATCAGCTTGCCCCGCCCCGCGCTCTCGATGTCGGGGAGGCGGAGCGCCTTCGCGCGGGCCCGCAGTTGGTCGTCCTCCAGCTCCAGGGGGTCGTCGCCAAGCGCTTCGCCCAGGGCCTCGACGAGCCGGATGCGCCTGAAGGGCGGGGCCAGCGAGATGCGTTCTCCCTGGTAGGTGAGGGTGTGCGCCCCCGCGACCGCCCCCGCGATCTCCGAGACCAGCTCCTCCACCAGATCCATCATGTCGTGATAGTCCGCGAACGCCTGGTAGAACTCGAGCATGGTGAACTCGGGATTGTGAAACCGGCTCAGGCCCTCGTTGCGAAAGTCCTTGGAGACCTCATAGACACGCTCGAAGCCCCCCACGATCAGTCGCTTCAGGTAGAGTTCGTCGGCGATGCGCAGGTAGAGCCGGCGGTCGAGCGAGTGGTGGTGGGTCACGAAAGGACGGGCCGTGGCCCCGCCGTAGAGGGGCTGGAGCACAGGCGTCTCCACCTCCAGGAAGCCGTGGGCGTCCAGCACGCTGCGGGCCGTGGCCACGACCCGCGAGCGGGCGCGGAAGACCTCCCTCACCTCGGGGTTGACCGCCAGGTCGGCGTAGCGCTGGCGGTAGCGGGCTTCCGTATCGGCAAAGCCGCTGTGGGTAACCCGTTGCCCGGTAGCGGCGTCCACTTCGGTCTTGCCCAGCGGTAGCGGCCTGAGCGCCTTGGTCAGCAGCGTCCAGTCGGAAACCTGCACCGTCACTTCGCCCATGCGCGTGCGGAAGAGCCGGCCGTGCACGCCGATCCAGTCTCCCAGATCGAGGAGGTCCAGATCCTCGAACGCCTGTTCCCCCACCTGATTCCTGCGGAAATACACCTGAATGCGGCCCGATCCGTCTTCCAGATCGGCGAACGCGCTCTTTCCGTGACTCCGGAAGGCGACCATGCGGCCGCCGACGCGTACTTCCGCTCCCTGCCCCCGCTCCGACAGCGTTGCCGCCGCCTCCGCGGCCTCGAACGCGGCGGCGGCTTCCCGGGCCTCGTGGGTGCGCCCGTAGCGGTAGGCGAATGCCTCGATCCCGCGTTCTCGCAGGCGTTCCAGCTTGTCCATGCGAGAGCGCATGCTCCGCTCGAGGTCGCTGACGGAGGAGGGTGCGCCGGGGTCGGGTCTGGCTCTGGTGGATTGCGTCATTGCGGGTCCGGGTGGGAAGACGGGTTTATCCGACCCCGGCCGCTCCGAACTGTTTCAGGTAGGCTTCGATGAAGGGATCGATCCTTCCGTCCATCACCTTCTGGACATCGCCGACCTTCACGCTCGTGCGGTGATCGTTGACCATCGTATAGGGTTGGAACACGTACGAGCGGATCTGGTTGGCCCAG